>DATGOS010000401.1:0-2609 GCA_035305725.1 Cyclobacteriaceae bacterium | reverse complement strand
ATGTAGTGGAAATGCCGGTGTATCCATCCCGAAGGGCTGGGTCTCCTCCCTCCAACATCGTTCTGCTTACAGACACGGACGATGATGGGGTATATGATAAACGGACCCTCTTTGCCGAAGACCTACCCTTTGTCAATGGCGTCATGCCCTGGAAAGACGGAATTCTTGTAACCAATGCTCCTGATATCATCTATTTTGCGGATACTGACGGAGATGGAAAGGCAGATGTGCGGGAGGTGGTTTTGAGTGGATTCGCAACCACCAACCCCCAGCTGCGGGTAAGCCATTTGCGGTACGGGATGGATAACTGGATCTACGGCGCCTATTTCAGGGCCGGTGGCGCCGGAGGGGATGAACAGTTTATGGGCAGGGGCGAGCCACTTTATTTCCCGGACGATCCGGACAATACCCGGTTTGATATTGCCGCAGGAATGGATTTCAGGTTTAGGCCCGATGATCGGGTGGCCGAAAGATCTGGAGGACATTCTCAGTTCGGCAATACCTTTGATGAGGAAGGCAACCGGTTTACCTTGATGAATGCGGACCATATCCGCCACATCGTGATTCCGGACCGGTATGCCTCGGCAAACCCTTATTACAGCCTGGGATCCGTGATGGAATCCATTTCGGATCACGGGAAAGCCAGCCGTCTGTATTACATCACGGAGAATATGCTCAATTTCAGAATGACCGCACATGAGGTGGGACATGTGACGTCGGCTTGCGGCATCCTGCACTATACGGGAGGAGAGGCATTGCCTTCCGGGTATGAAAACGTCTCGTTTTTCTGTGACCCTGCCCGAAATGTGGTCCATGTGGATGCAATTAACCGTAAGGGCGCCACTTTTAATGCAGGCCTGATTCTGGATGAACAGGAATTTCTTGCTTCACCCGACAGTTGGTTTCGTCCCGTGGGCGCAAAGGTTGGGCCTGACGGTGCCATATATATCGTGGACATGTACCGCAAGCTTGTCGAACATCCGGCTTATATCCCGCATTCCGGGGTGAAGGCCGAAGACGGTTCATGGATCACCCAGGTGGGACGCATTACGGAGGACGACTTTTATGAAGGACAGGAACTTGGCAGGATTTATAGAATCACACCCAAAGGTCATCAAAACAACAATTATACAGGACCTAACCTTGGCGAAGCCTCCGGTGAAGAATTGGTTGCCCATCTGGAGCATCCCAACATGTGGTGGAGAATTACTGCCCAACGGTTACTGGTAGAACGAAATGAAGCGGCTATTGTGGAGAAGCTAAGGGAAGGGGCGGATTCATTCGAATCCCCATATGGGCGAATGCATGCCTTGTGGAGCCTGCAAGGGATGGATCAGCTTCAGGCAGATGAGATTCTGAAGGCGCTTGAGGACGATTCGCCACTGGTACGAAAACAGGCCATCATCCTGGCCGAAGCCCATCTGTCCAATCAGAAAATCCGGAATAAACTGGTAACACTTGCCGGAGATACCGATGCCCATGTGCAGTTTCAGTTGGTGCTTACCTTAAGCCGCTTTCCTGACCAAGAACGGTTTGAACCATTAGTGTCCATGGCAAAGCAACATCTGGAGGACAACTGGTTCCAGACAGGGATTGCTTTGAGTATCGTGAACAATTCGCTTTCCTGGCTGGAAAACATTCAAAATATTGATCCGGCCGGGGAGTCAGCGGCAAAGGGCAAGGAAACCTTCATTCAAACGATAGCTTCCATCATTGGCGCACGTCAAAACGGAAATGAAATTGCCGGTTTGTTGTCAATGATGGTAAACGAGGAAGACAGCGACAGTCTCTACACCATGGCAGGATTGAGGGGCTTGCGGACGGGTTTGCAGCAGGGGAGTTTACCGTACAGTTTATCCCCTGGAGCTGAAAATGATTTGCTTACAATCATTGAAAGTGAATCGACAGGCGTTCACCAGGCCGCCATGGAGTTATCCTCGCTGCTAAGACTGAGCAGTTCATCCGGCCTGCAGGCGTTGATACAGGAAGCCCGGGAGGTGGCGGTAAATGAAAGCCAGCCCCTTGAAGAGCGGCTGAGAGCCATAAGGATGTTGGGGCTAAACCCCGCGGGGGTGGAGGTGGAGCGGTTTTCGCAGCTTCTTTCCCTACAGCAACCAAACCGTATTCAAATGGAAGCCGCGGGGGTATTGATAAAAGATGGAAACGCCTCTTCCGTTCAGCTCCTTTTGGACAGGTGGAGTACTTATACGCCGGATATCCGAAAAGTAGTAGAGAACGGTTTTTTGCAAAGAAACGAACTTGCCCTGGCTTTGTTAACCGCCATAGAAAAGGGTGAACTTGACGCCGGGCTTTTGGGGCAAGGGAGCAAATCAACGCTTAGACAAAATCCGGATAAGAAGATCAGGGAATTGGCGGTAAATCTTTTTGGAGATTCATCTGCTGATGACCGGGGAGAAGTGGTCACCAAATATTATGAGTCCACTACCTTGGAGGGAGACGCGGTTAATGGAAAAGCCATGTTTAAGCAGGTTTGTAGTGAATGCCATCAGATGGACGGCGTTGGATATAATGTAGGTCCGGATTTGCATAGTTTTTCAAGCCGGCCCAAACTTGAATTTTTACGGGCTATTGTGGATCCAAATTTTGAA
>DATGOS010000400.1:0-7289 GCA_035305725.1 Cyclobacteriaceae bacterium | reverse complement strand
CACAGAGAATGTACTGCATTGCCGTCCCTTTTTAAATCCACTCTGTGTTCTCCGCGTCCTCTGTGGTAAAAAACTAAACCACCGAGCGCACCGGGGACACAAAGAATGTACTGCATCACCGTCCTTTCTTTTAATCCTACGCTGTGACCTCTGGGTCCTCCGTGGTAAAAAATTAAACCACCACAGCCACACCGCAGCTCTTTCTCCGTATTTGCTGTAGGCGATTCTTTTGACTAATTTGCGGGGCAAAAATTGACCACGGACAAGCCTCGTTTATGAACCAGACCCCTTTGGCGGAAAGAATGCGCCCCACACGGCTGGAAGACCTTATCGGACAGGAACATTTGTCCGCACCCAATTCCTTTCTGTACAAAGCCGTCAAATCGGGAAACGTACCCTCCCTAATCCTTTGGGGACCTCCCGGAGTGGGCAAAACTACCATTGCCCAGATCATCGCCCATGAGGTAAAGGCGCCCTTCTTTTCCCTTAGCGCCATTAGTTCCGGCGTAAAGGAAGTTCGGGAGATCATTGCCAAAGCCCGATTTCAACAGGGGGTAATTTTATTTATTGATGAAATTCACCGGTTCAACAAATCCCAGCAGGACGCACTACTCGGGGCGGTCGAGAAAGGCATCATCCGCCTGATCGGCGCCACGACGGAAAATCCCTCCTTCGAAGTCAATGCCGCCCTGTTGTCCCGCTGCCAGGTGTTTACGCTAAACGCCCTGGGCAAAGCAGAGCTGGAGGGCATTTTGAGGCAGGCTCTTGAAAAGGATCATTATTTGAAGAAGTTGGACATTGAGCTAAAGGAGACGGATGCCCTGCTCAGGATTTCCGGAGGCGACGGGCGCAAACTCCTGAACCTGCTTGAAATCACCGTCGAAGGGATTAACGAGGATCCATGCGTCATCACGAACGACAAAGTGATGCAAATTGCCCAGCAGCGGATCGCGGTTTATGACAAATCGGGCGAACAGCATTATGATATTATTTCAGCCTTCATCAAATCTATCCGGGGCAGTGACCCAAATGCTGCGGTTTATTGGCTGGCCAGAATGATCGAAGGCGGCGAGGATGTCAAGTTTATTGCCAGAAGGCTTGTGATACTGGCTTCCGAAGATATAGGAAACGCCAATCCCAATGCCTTGTTGCTGGCCACCAACTGTTTTGAAGCGGTTAAGATGATCGGCTACCCGGAATCCCGGATCATTCTTTCCCAATGCGTGACCTACCTGGCCAGTTCAGCAAAAAGCAACGCCAGCTATATGGCCATCAACAGGGCACAGGAACTTGTGCGGCAGGAAGGGGACCTGTCTGTTCCCTTGCATTTAAGAAACGCGCCTACCCAATTAATGAAAGACCTGGACTACGGAAAAGCCTACAAATATTCCCACGACTATGAAAGCAATTTCGTGGCGCAGGAATATATGCCCGACAAGCTGCAAGGTCAAACCCTGTACAATCCCGGGAACAATCCCCGGGAAAATGAACTAAGGAAAAACCTCCAAATCCGCTGGGGCAAAAAGTACGGCTATTAAAGCCGCAGCAGGTAAACCTCAGTCGGTATAAGAAATTCGCCTGGACGCTTTTCGCATTAAGATGTTAATAAGATCGTCCGTAGAACTTCCCATTGACCCTGCGACGGCTTTGTTGTAATTGGCAAGCAACACTCCTTCTTGGGCATCGAAGATCGACAGATTAATAGCAGCTCTGTTTATACAACCGTACCCATTCCAACCGATGCCAATTGCTTTTTTTTGTACCCCAATGGTGTCATTCCAGTCACTTTTTTGAAATGCCTGTAAAAATTCGAGACATTGTTAAACCCACAGTCATAGCAGATCATTTCGGTCGGCAGCCTGTTTTCAATCAAACGCCGGCAGACATGGGAGATACGCACCTCTATCAAAAACTCATAAAATGACTTTTTGGTCATGGTCTTAAAATACCTGCAAAAGGAAGTAGGACTCATATGGACCATGGCGGCAACATCCTCCAGATTGATCCTTTCCTTGTAATGGTCCAGGGTATAAGAATAAATGCGCTGCAACCGGGGCATCTCGGACAGGTTGGATAGATGGCTGAAGGCGTAAGCAGGGGCTATGGTTTCATATTCATCCGTTTCCGACAGGATTTTGATGATGGACAGTAGATGAATCATCCTTTCAAAACGGTCCGCATCAATGGACACTTTCAAGATCCTGGTGAGTTCCGCCTTACTCTTGCCATGGATTTTCATTCCCTTTTTTGCTCTTTCGAAGAGGCCGTGGATAAATTGGGTTTCCGGTAAGTTTAGAAAGTCGCGTCCGAAACAGGTCCGGTGGAAATGTAGCACATACGCTTCCACATAATAATTTTCGTTGTACCCAAAATATTCCTCCCGGCACCTCCAGGTATGGGGTAGGTTTTCTCCAAGAAAAATCATGTCCCCGTCCTTAAAATTGTTCACACTGTCACCGATGTATTGAATCCCTTCCCCCTGGATGATATAATGTAGTTCCAACTCAGGATGATAGTGCCAAACGGTTCCAAAGTTAGGTTTTACGTCATGTCGAACGCTGAAAGAATTCTCTGAAGTAATGGGAACTTTGTGAAAATGAGGTTTCATAGTTGGGCTGAATTTATTAAGCAACCTAATGAATATCGGGCTTCGGGATTAAATAGTCAAATATTTTGCTGGAGAATTATAATAAGACACTTTTAATATAAGCCCGTATTACCTACCTTAATTTTATTAAAAGAAAAGGGAATAAAAATTACCCGCAGGACCCGGTTCCGATTCGCCTCTTCCATGAGTCGATATGGACCTATCCACAAAGTGAATTTTTGCCTTCCTTTTCTCATCTAAACTGCCATTAAAAAAACATGGAAAACATATTCTTTGATAGTTGGCACAGTCTGGTAAGGTCGTTCATCATCACAATTCTGGCTTACTTTACCATGGTCATAATGCTCCGGGTGACAGGCAAAAGAGCATTGTCTAAAATGAATGCCTTTGATTTTATCGTCACCGTAGCCCTGGGTTCATCTTTGGCAACGGTAGCGCTCAATAAAAATGTAGCTTTATTGGATGGTGCCCTGGTGTTTTTCTTGTTGTTGTTCCTGCAGTATCTAATAACCTTCCTGTCGGTCCGGGTAAAGCTCGTTAAAAAAATAGTCACCAGCATTCCTTCCCTGCTGTTGTATAAAGGAGAAATTCTCTCTGACCAACTCATATCGGAAAGAATCACCCTGGAGGAAATTCATGTCGCGGCCAGAAAGAAGGGAATAAGCAGTTTAAAGGAAGTTGACGCCATTATTCTTGAAACTACCGGCGACCTCACGATAATCTCTGACATCCACCCCGCCCAGGCCCCCACCATGGAAGAAGTTAAAAATGTGCCGCGGAATAACTCCTGATACGCAACGATTATCCGTGAATCATTCCACGACAAAAACGGATGCCTTAATCTCCTCGTTAATCTCGTATTCCTGGCTGTTCAGGCTAATTAACATAGGGTAAGTGCCTATAGGTGCTTTTTCTCCTGCTACCAGGCCATCCCAGGTACAGAAGGGCTGAGAGGGATCCTGTACGGTTGTTTTGCAGTGGTAGACCAATTCCCCCAGGCGATTATACACAAACACCTCAATGTCTTCCACCATGGGATCTACAAAGACTTTAAAATCCTTGGCAGGATTTCCCGGCACAATGGCATTCGGATACCTGGCGAGGGTTTGGCATTTATCTATTACTGTAAACTCAGCACTGGCCTGGCAGCCGTTTACATCAGTCACCTCCAGACGATAGTCTCCTCCCCGATCCAGCCGGAAGGTGGCTAAGTTACTCACCTCAGTTTCACTCCCGTCTTCAGCCAGGGCAACCCAGCTATAGGTGGCGAACTGGCCCGCGGAAACGGTGGGCATCAAATTCTCAGCAGTGCAGATTTGATATTCCCCGGCTATCCGGTCCAGGGAGATGAGGTCCATTTTTTCAAGCGTATAACTCGCTTGCCCGAGTTCGCAATCCGGTTCTCCCTGTCCTCCTACCCGTCTGATCACGGCTCGGTAGATTCCGTCATCGGTCACGTCGATTTCAGCCGTATTCTTGAAGTCCAGCAGTTCTGTCTCGGTACCTGTGGAATCGGTATGAAACCACTGGATAAAAACCTCTGAGTTGCCCGGATATTCCGCAGTCAATGTAGAAAATGCGTCATCCCCACAATAGGGTGTGGCATCTATGGAAACAGAGGTAGCCCAGTCGGGAGATTCGACGACGAAAGACTTGGGTGCGGTTTGGCAGCTACTGCTCCTGCGGGGCTGTACATCCAGGGTAAACTGTCCTGGCCATGGAGGAAAAAACTCCACCTCCCGTCCTACGATTTCATTGTCGCTGTCCCTCCACCTGATCACCACATCACTGGTCCTCAATCCTCCTTCCAGTTTCGCTGTGAAAATCTGGTTGCCATAACAGTCAATATATCTGGAGACGGGCTCAAATTCGATTTTTTCATTGATGGTCACTTCCATTTGCCGCTGTCTTGGACAAAGGCCCAGGCTGGAGTCGGCAGCCTGACCCAACAAAGTATAGGTTCCGGATGTTTCTATACGGAAACCCCTGTCGGCATTCCATGGAATTGAATTACCACTGGCATCGGTAAGGGTATATTCGAGGTCTTGTTCGGACTCAGGAATGAACTCAAAAAATTCACAGCCGGTAGGCGTCGGGGGCACGGAATAGGATACCTGCCGGGCTGAGGGAATTGTAAAAGATTGCACATTGGGACTGGTACAGTTTTCTGTGTCGCTGATCTGAAGCTGGTATCTCCCGCCTGCCAGGTCCTGCTCAATCGTTTGTCCGGCGGTAAAAGAACCTGATATCGTCCTACCGTTGGAGGAAATAATCGTGTATTCTCCGCTGCCTCCGGAAAAACTCAGGCTCACCACCCCTCCTTCTATCCCCGACGCGGTACAGCTCCCCTCTTCCATCACCGTGGCGGTCACCGTGATGGGCGCGGTAAAGTTTTCATTTTCAATGTTTACCGTTCGGGTAACACTACAGTCATTTCTGCGACCCCTGATTACATATAGCTTGGGAACCAATCCGCTCACCTCAATTTGTTGTCCGGCGCTCACCCCCGAATAGGTCGCTCCCGGCACTCCCTCTACCGTAACCTGGTCAAGGTCAGATCCCGCGGTGATACGAAATCCCCCATCCGTGGCATCGCAATCCGTGGCGTCTGATAATTTTGCAACAGTAAACTCCAACCCCTCGTTTACCTGCAGACGAAAGGGCCCCTTTTCAACCGTGCATGCGGAACTGTTCTCTCCTTCGGTGCTGAAGAATATTGAGTACTCTCCGGTCCCTTCCAGGTCGTTGGTATTCAGGTCCAGCGTAAATGATCTTCCTAAAGGCGTTCTGCTACTTTGTCCCGCCTTTTGGTAAAACCAGGAACCGCTGATGGGACTGTCTGGGGTATAGGAGACGCGCTGGCCCAAACAAACTTCGGAAGCAGAAGGGATCACTTCAAACTCTATGGGTGGTCCTGCAGTGGTCCATCCTTCTACCTTACAGGCCGCCGTCGCACAGTCGCCCAACCATACAGCCACGTAGTAGGTCCCCTCTTCGCTGATTTTCAAACTGTTTTCATTGCTCAGCAGGCGTCCATCCTGATTATCCTCCCGCCATTCAATGCAATATTGGCCACTGGCGGCGCTTTCCTCGGAAATAGCAAATACCGTTTCGGTTTCACTGCCACAAAGCAGTACATCAAGCGGGGCGGTCAGTTGCGGCTGATTGGCCATTTCCTCCACCACTACAGGCATGGAACCGTGGTAATAGTTTTGATCACCGTTTCTATACACCGTTACTTCCACCAGATAGTTGCCCGGCAGGGAAAATGGAAAGATGATCCTGCTTTCGCCTGTTCTCCCCACTAAGGTAAATACCTCATTTCCTTCAGCATCTGTGATAAACCAGTTAAAAATGTCTGTAGGGTCTCCCCCGGCAAGGTATTCTGAATAAGTAAAACCATTTTGCAGAATACATACTTCCCCCGGTCCCCGCAACTCAGGCTCGGCCCGGCGCAAGTCTTCGGACTCCAGGGATTTCCCATCAAAAAAATAAGCCAATCCGGCTGTCAACGACGTAAACAGGATAAAAATATAAGGAAATAACCCCACCCGTAAAATCATTTTATCCCTTTATTTAAATGCAATAACTGCCGCAAATTTATACTTTGTTTTTTCAGAAACTATAAAAAATTTTGGCCAATGTTATATGGATAAAACGACCGAAAGCAAGAACTATACCCATCCTGCGGGATCAACGTACAAAGACCCATTCCTCCTCTTTGCTCAGGTTGTCGGAATACTCATAGTTGTCCGCGTTGAATAACTTGAGGGCTTCGGGTACGTCTATATTGTTTTTGATAATGTAATCTGCCATCAAGCCTCTCGCCTGTTTGGAGAAAATTCCTATATTTTTGTATTCTCCCTCCCTATATTCCTTGAAGGTGATGGTGATGACCTTCGATTTCAGCTTTTTCAGGTCAACAGCCTTAAAATACTCCTTCGAGGCGAGGTTGATCACAATGCCGTCCCTGGCGTCTGCGTCGATGGCTGAGGTGATTTTTCTATTCCAAAAACCATAAAGGTCGTCGGATTTTTTGTTCTTAAGTTTGATACCCATCTCCAGACGGTAAGGCTGAATCAAGTCCATTGGCTTTAACAAGCCATACAGGCCTGACAAAATCCTTATATGATCCTGCGCAAACTCAAGCTGGTCCGCGGTGTAAGAATCCACGTCCATTTTCCTATATACATCCCCTTTAAAGGTAAAAATAGCCGGCTTGGAATTTTCTGGTGTAAACTGTTTTTCAAAGTTTTTGTACCTCGATCTGTTTAGTGCGGCAATGTTTTCGCTGACGCCCATCAGTTCCTGAATTCCTGCTTCTGATTTTTTCTTCATGATCCTCACCAGTTCCTGGATTTCTCTTTGAAACCGCGGTTCGGTTCCTTCGGGTAATTCCTGTTTTTCTAAATCCAGCGTCTTGGCAGGCGATATAAGTGTTATCATACTATTCTACAACTACAATTGCTTTTCTTATTATTTTTTCGATATCCTGATTGTTGCTTTTATACCTGATCAACACCGGGTATGAGCCGTTTGGTACTTTTCCTCCGCCGACCGTGCCGTCCCATCGACAAAATGCGGTGGAAGGCTCTATGTTTTCATGCTCGCAGTAAAAGATCAACTCGCCCCAGCGGTTATAGATCAGCACTTCAATATCATCAATAAATTCATTGGCGTA
>DATGOS010000399.1:0-6152 GCA_035305725.1 Cyclobacteriaceae bacterium | reverse complement strand
CCGCTGAATTGCCATGGCGGGAGACCAGGTACTTGCTTTGATTACATTTTCTAAACCCATATTCAGGGCCAGAAACTTTGACATTACATTCAGCATATCCTTCATCGCTGAATTCATACTTCCTGTGTGAAGGTCGGTGCTGATGGTTTGGGGGTAAAAACCAGCTTCTGCCGCTGGGATTGCCTGGGAAAAGGCAAAACTGCCTCCTCCATGGCCAACATCGAAAATTATTCCCCTTTCCCTTGCTGCAAGTACAAATGGCTTTAATTTCCGGGTTTTTACATCCACAATTGTTTCTTTTGTTTCAACTAATTCCCCAAAGGCATGGGTGAAAATATCTCCGGGGCGAAGACGGTTCATGAAAAGATCTTCAATGGAAAGCCTTGGTTTGGCACCCCCAAAATCTACCATTACCGGCATATTAGCCAATTTTCCTGCTTCTACTGCCCGATCTACTGCCACGAAATCTGACCGGTGAAAATGTGCTACTTTAATCCCCACAATATAATCGCTGTAATGCATGGCCACATCGGCCGCGAGCACGGGATCCATATAACTGGTATTTTGTTGGTAAATGGACATTTCGTCACCCCGCATTCCCTCGCTCGAAATATTTAAAAACGCCAGTACCCGGGTCTGTGACCTGTCAATGACATTTTTTTTAAACAAGGGAAAATGCCGGGCACCCGCGTCACCCGCATCCACAATGGTCGTCACACCCACCCTGAAAGTGAATCCATCAGCAGGCAGGGATGAAAAACCATTCATCAGTTGTCCGTCATCCATGGTGCCGGCAAACACATGTCCATGGATATCTATCAAACCCGGTGTGATATACTTGCCATCGACACGGATTACCTGTTTTGCCAGTTTGGGATCGATGTTTGGGGCTACTTCAGCAATTTTTCCATCCTGAATGGCAACATCCATCACCTTGTTGATATTGTTTTTGGGGTCAATCAGATGTCCCCCCTTGAGTAGAAGCGAGTAAGACTGGCCCTGTGTTGTCAGGGTTGCGCCCATATACAGTACAACCCATAGTAAATGCTTGATCATATTTTTAGACAATTTAGTCATAATTAACAATCCCCTTACCTATGCATTTCCCGGGAAACACAACGGTAAAGGGATTGCTTTTTAACTTTATTTCGGATTCCCCCCTTCCAACAGCCCCTACCTTTTACTTAAATAATCATCCCGCCGCAAATTAATCTTTCTTCGGATAATTTTTCAGCACCGGATGAATTTTTATCGGGGGAATTTGGGATCCCACCAAACAATACTGGTCAGCAGGTTTCCTACATTTTGCCTGTTATAGGCTTCCAGAAAGTTCTCCTCGTTCAAAGTAAGCTCGGAATCTGGAATAATCAGCCTTCTGGGAATGGTGCCCCCGGTGATGTTGCCCGGATAATTGGTAGGGATCAGGGTAGGATAACCGGTGCGCCTCCAGTTGGCGAATATTTCATAATTGTCCAGGAGCAGGGAGACCCATTTTTGGGTACTGATCTGTTCCAACTGTTCATCAAATGATCCCGCTGCTTTAAAGGGGTTCCTGACCAGATAGGATTCGATTTTGTCATTGGAGATAAACCCTTCCGGCCCAAACAGCGCCCAGTGCCGCATGCCAGCCCGAACAGCATTGTTGTAAGCTTCCTGTGCGCTGCCCTCGTACCAGCCGCGGATTGCCGCTTCTGCCAACAACAGATAAACCTCGGCGTTGGTCATAGTCAGCACCGGACTTTCATAATTCAGGATCGTGTTGGGATGGGGTTCGGAATAGGTATGAAAATCGTCCATTTCCCCAAAGAAGACACCGTTTTTCATGCCTCTCTGAATTACCGTGGCCGTGTCATAGACGTAGCCGTTCCCATCAGGCGCATCCACCCATACTACAGAAATCACATTTAAACGGGGATCGCGGGTTTCTTTCAAATGATCAATAAAAGTCTCCGCATATTTACCGCCCTGGGTGTTGCTGGTGTTGGCCTGTGGGTTTTGGTAGTCCTGTATCAACAACACGGAGGCTTTGGGATTTCTGTTGTGTTCCTGGCCGTCGAAGTATTCTATCTTGGCAATGTCCTCATCTTCAAGGATCACTCCTCCCGCAATGGCTTTCCTCACCCAGGTCTCGGCGACATCCGGCTTTACTTCGGTTAATCGCATTCCCAACCGGAGCATCAGGGAGTAAGCGAACTTTTTCCACTGATCGACATTCCCGGCATAAAAAAGGTCCGAAGGTCCAAAGGTGGGCAGGGCGGGATTGAAGGCATTGGCCGCCTCCTCCAGTTCCTTAAGCATATCCATATAGATTTCTTCCTGCCGGTCATACCTTGGCTTCAGAATACCTTCCAGGCTCTGCAGTGCCTCATGATAAGGTACGTCCCCGTGCACGTCTGTGACGATGTGAAACATATACACCTTCCATATCCTTGCCGCGGAAAGTTTGTTTACAGCTTCCGGATCATCTCTTACAGCCCGGATTACCCGTTCATTGTCCGCAAGAGCGGTATTGTAGATCGCCCAGTGGTTCCGAGCCATACTTTCGTTAAAGTATTTGTCACCGGTGCCCCGCACCTCACTGTGGGTGGCGAACTGTTGCATCGCCTGGGCCAGGATGTAATGCTGCCCGTCGGATCCGTTGACGAAGTTGTAGGGCGCCCCGACCATCTGGGAATTCGTAAACATATACTCCGGTACGACCTCCTCAAAAGCGTTGGGGTTTTTGTTTAATTCTTCCAGGTCGGTCAAGTCCTTACAGGAGGGAAAAACGACCATGGAACAAGCCAAAATATATAAAGATGTTCTTAAATTTATTTTCATGAGTGTTATTGTTTTTTAAGTGGACATGGTTTCATGCTCATGCATCACATGGGTTAGAATCCGACAGTTAGGTTGAACCCTATATCTCTGGTTCTAGGCAACATAACCCCGGCAAAATCCTGTTTGTTGTCATTGGGATCAAATCCCTGCTCAGGGTCAAAATGTTCGGAGTTGCGGTATAGTATGGCAAGGTTCCGTGCTACCAGGGAGATATTGGCTGAAGTCAGCCTCACAAAGTTCAGCTTGTTCACCGGAATCCTGTAGTTCAATATCAGGCTTCTCAGCTTCACAAAACTGCCGTCAATCATGAAGTTCGTCGCGTACTGGCCGTCGTTGTTGTAATAGGTGGACATAAAAGAGGCGGGCCAGGTTTGGGTAAACTCATCCCCGTTTTCGTCCACCCCGGAGTAAGTCAGTCCTACGTCTCTGCCGGGAAGGGTTTCTTTAAGCAGCCCAAAGCGCCACATATACTGTTTGTTTTGCGAAAAGAAATGGTTGCCAAACTTGCCGTCCAACAACACGTTCAGAGAGAAGTTGCCGTAAGTAAAGGTGTTTTCAAACCCCATGGTATAAGGAGGAACACCTATGCCCAAAGGCTGCACAGGACCCAACTGTGCATAACGGCTGATGCTGTTGTAAATTTTTACCCCGTCCTCGTTATAGGCATAGCTTCTGCCAAACCTGGTACTGGCATCTTTACCCAACAAACTGCTTGCGCCGGTGGCCTGGCCGGGAGCCAGCGTCAACACCCTGTTTTTGTTATAGGCCATGTTGAAACTGGTGTTCCAGCTAAACTTTGAGGTTCTAACAGGTTCCCCTGTCAACAGGAGTTCAATACCTTTGTTGCTGATCTTTCCTACATTCAGGAGCGTGGAAGTGGCCCCTGAAGAAGGAGCGATGCCCGTGGATACGATATCATCGGTATTGATTCGCTGATATAGGGTCAGGTCAATGCCAAACCGGTTGTCAAAAAACTGGGCGTCCAGGCCGATTTCGGAAGTGGTGGAGGTCAAAGGCCTTAAATCGGGATTTGAAATAGCACTGGAAGAGGTCTGTACCGGCACACCCATATGGCCTCCGGGCCTGAAGCCATACAGTTGGTTAATGGCATAAGGCCCAACTGTGGCACTGCCCACCTCAGCCCAGGATCCTCGCAATTTGGCAAAACTGATCGCCTGAGGCAGGTCTATAAAGTTGGACAATACGATACTTCCCCCGATGGAAGGATAAAATATACTGTTGTTACCAGGATTCAGTGTTGAGAACCAATCCTGCCTGCCGGTAATGCTTAAAAAGAAATTTTCCTTATAATTAAAATCCGCAGAAGCAAAAAGCGAGTTGGTGCCGGAGCGGTAAAGGTCCTTGTCTCCTACCAGTAAGGCCAGGTTGGTATGGCTGATCCAGTCAGGAATGATAAATTCAGCCCCGTTCAGGGAATTGGTGGAGGTAGCATCCCTTTCAAGATTTCCTCCGGCCATGGCCGTAAAGTTAAAGCCTTGGGAAAACGTGGTGGAATAGTTGGCAATCAGCCGGGCATTGGTCCGCGCCTGCTCTTCTCCCATTGATCGGTACATGCCCAACGGCCTGAATGCAGTGCCCCGTGGATAATAATCCTCTGCATTCCAACTACCAAAATCCCTCATAAAGTCACCTTTGATAAAAAAGTTGGGCAGGACATCATAGGTAAGGCTGGCCTGGGCAATCACCCGGTCCCTGGAGTCACTGTTGCCCATCCTGTCCCGTGCAAAATAGGGGTTGGTGGCCTGGTTCACATGCTGCCATTCGGTTTCCTGACCTGTTTCAGGATCATAACCGGGCGCCAGGCTTCTTATATCCACGGTGTTTGCCAGCAAATAAACACCCCAGGCGGCATTGGTGCCCACATAGCCCACTCCCGGCCTGTTTTTTCCTTTTTCGTAGTTATACTGCACCTGGGTATTGAAGCTTAACTTTTCGCTTAGGAAGGCTTTCAAATTAACATTTGCCGTTTGCCGGTTGTAACCTGAACCCGCCAACACTGACTCGGAGCGTAGATCGGACACGGAAAACCGGTACAGGACGGATTCAGTGCCTCCTGAAAACGCAACTGTGTTCACCCAGTTGGTACTGGGCTGGTAGAAGTTCTTTATATTGTCCTTCACATAAACCGGGGAATAAGGCCGCTCCACCCCATCAAACTGAACATAAGGCTGCCCGTCCATCTTTTCACCAAACGATAAGCGGCCTGTGCTGATTGCTTCGCCCTGATTTCTGGGCCTCACCCCTAGGCTTCCCTGACCGTATTCATACTGGTAGTCTGGAAATATATTAATGGTACCATGGGTGAAGTTGGAGTTCACCTCGATTCCTACTCCCTGGCTGCTACGGGTGCCCTGCTTGGTTGTAATAAGAATTACCCCGTTTGCAGCCTGACTGCCATACAATGCCGCGGCGGCGCCACCTTTGAGCACGCTGATGCTTTCAATATCATCCGGATTGATGCTTGAGATCCCGTCTCCCAAATCCGTCCTCGCTCCGTCGGCATGGTCTAAAATGGTGGTTGGACTGTTGGAGATAGGCATACCGTTGATTACATACAGCGGTTGGTTGTTTCCGGTGAGAGAGCCATTTCCCCTGATTACCACCCTGGCGGAACTTCCCGGGCCGCTCGCCATACTGCTTGCATTTACCCCGGCGATTTTTCCGGTTAGTGAATTGGCGATGTTGGTTTCACGGGCTTTGGTAAATTCCTCTCCACGAACCTCCGTGACTGAGTAAACCAGTGATTCCCGCTTTCTCTCAAGCCCGAAGGCCGTTACCACGACCTCGCTGAGCGCCTGCGATTCATCAGCTAGCACTACGTCGACCGCCGTACGGCCGTTCAGTGGAATTTCCTGTGTCGCATATCCGATAAAAGAAAAAACCAAGGTCGCGTTGGGATCTGCGACGCTTATACTGTACTCACCTTCCAGATTGGTGACCGTACCGGTAGTTGAGCCCGCTACGAGGACGTTGACACCGGGAAGTAGCTCCCCGTTTTCATCGGCTACTTTCCCAGATACTTTTGTGTCCTGCATCAACGGGAGGTAACTGAGGTTGGCGGTTTTTGAAAGGGAATGGTCCGAGGGTCCGGCAAAAGCGGCTCCCGCAGCCCAAAAGCTTCCTGTGCCGAGGAACAGCAGTAGTAATTTTCTGTAGAGTTTTTTCATGTTTTTCATAGTTAATAAATCTCTGATTACATAATTTGTTTGATTTGGGTTTAGGTGAAAAAAAGCGAAGTGAAAGCTAATATTATTTTGCGTTTAGTAGTGGCAACACTCTTTCTTTTCCTCATGAATAGTTTTAAAAAACAG
>DATGOS010000398.1:0-3613 GCA_035305725.1 Cyclobacteriaceae bacterium | reverse complement strand
ATGGTTCTCCAGGGGGTGGAAGAATTTTGCGCCTGGGAGGCGCTTCTGGAATCATCTCCTGAGGAAGAAGAAAAGTAGTAAGTAGCTGCCTGGCCAAGATTACAAAACGCAACCAATGCCAGGCAAAGGATGAGTTTGGTCAAAACTGTTCTCATTTTTTAAACTTTAAAGGTGGTGATTAATTCATGAACAGGCTTTCATCCCCGTTCATAAGGTGTAACATGACATTTTGCTTTGCGCAAAACGCAATTAAAATGTAGACAAGGTTCTTTAGGCAATTCTATTAATAAGGAAATATCCAAATGCAAAAATGCTGGTGATTAATTGGATGTTTCCGGTTAAAGTCCCAGTAATTCTTTCACTACTATGGCGTTGATCAAGTGTTGCATCAGTTTCACGGGGACCGTCCCATCGAACCAAACCGGCGGAAGAACGGTCACTCCGCCAGTCCACTTCAACTAGGGAATGGCTATCGCACCCTTGGTATTGCGGTTCTGATTTTTCCCGATCTGTGGAGCATCAATGATTTTGCGCTTTTCGATGGAGGTTTGTTAAATACCATGCCAACTATGCCGCTGCTTTTCCCGCATTTTTTGCCGGTCGCAATGCCAAAATTGCTTTTTCCCCACCGAAACGGGCACAAAAAACCGCTGAGTAAAACGCGGGATTATTATGGAATCGCCTTATTTAAAATTAAATTAATACGGCGGGGGTTTGCAAAAAATTATCTACTTGTTTCTCAGAATAATCTATGGCAATCGATTTTTTTCTTTAACCAAAAATCCACTCCCCCTGCTGGGCCTTTAAGCGCAGCGCTATAAAAAAGGCAATTTTGATCTTTAATTGAATCAGATGGCACCGAGCCTTAATTATTAAGAATTCCCTCTCCCACTTTGAAATAATTGATGAACGCCCCAATGCTGTATGATTATTTCAATAAAAAATTAAATCAGAAGGGAACTCAGCGAATTCTTTTTGCTTTGGAGAGAAAACTTAAATAAATTTTTTGCACAAGACCCCTGACGTAATTGAAAAAATGAAAAAGTGTGACCGTGTTACACAAGTTGTGGAACAATTACACAAAATGGCCTTATATTTTTACGAAGAAGGGTATGCCGGATAATGACCCCTCTTATCCGTTAAAAATTAACGAACACAATTTGGGCCAAAACCCATAGAAGATAAAAAATTCTTTTTTGTTCAAAGTTTCCAGGCCCTTGTCATCTCTTTTTTTCCGGGCGGTCCCGGGACGCTGTCCAGGGAAAGGCCGAGGCCGGCGAGATCCCTTTTCAGCTTACTGCTGGCGCAATAAGTGAGAAAAACGGCGTCCTTATTCATCGCGTCCGCCACCTTTTCCAACAGGGAAACATCCCACAGCTCAGGCTGCTTCTTTGGAGAAAAGGCATCGTAAAAGATCACATCGCTTGGGTATAGCCGGACCTGCTCCATGGTCAGCTGTTCCTTTTTCATGTTGAAGTAGGGGGAAATGGCCCCACCCTGGTCCCAGGTTGCTTTGTGGATCCGCGAAAAATAGCCCCTGTAATGCCAAATGGCATCATCCATTTCAGGATAATTAAGCTTATTGTATACTTCCTCCTCCACGGGGAAAGGTTCAATGGTATGGTAAAGGACGGGCGTTTGGTTTTGTTCCGCCCACACCAGGCTTAGCCAGGCATTCAAACCCGTACCCAGTCCTAACTCAAAAATCCGGACCGGTTTTTTGCCCGGATTTCTTGCCGCCCAGGATTCAAGGCCGTACAGCATAAATACATGTATCGCTTCCCTATAAGCTCCGTGAAAGGAATGGTAGCTTTCCTGTATACCCGGCACGAATATGGAATGGGATCCGTCCTCCGTCGTGATTAATTTAATGTTGTTATTCCCGTTATTCATGGTCTAACCGGTTTTGTAGATCAGGGCCACGCAATGCGCGGCGATTCCTTCTTCCCTGCCCACAAATCCCAGTTGTTCCGTAGTGGTGGCCTTTATCGAGATCAGGCTTTCCGGTACCTCCATCACCTCAGCCAGACACTGTTGCATGGCCGGGATCAATGAACTGAGTTTTGGGCTTTCCAGACAAACAGTAGTATCAATATTGCCGAGTTCGAAAGATTCCTTTCTGATGATCCCCATCACCTCCTTAAGGAGAATTTTGCTGTCAATGCCTTTGTACCTGGGATCCTTGTCCGAAAAATGATACCCGATGTCTCTCTTGTTGGCGGCGCCCAGAATGGCGTCACAAATCACATGTACCAGCACATCAGCGTCAGAATGACCCACGGCCCCTTTATGATAAGGTATCCTGATGCCTCCCAACCAAAATTCCTCGCCCTCTTCGAGCCGGTGCACATCATATCCAAATCCAATTCTGAAATTGCTCATTGTTAGTTATAGGTTATTAGCTATAGTTATTGGTTATTTGGTGTGTGTTATAAGGTGTTTATTAGTTAATTAACCGAAAAGGGGCACCCAGCTTCTTGTTCCCACAATCCTTTTAATCCCCCGCCTTCTTGTAAAAAAGTACCGAAGCGTTGCTCTCCACCAAAAACCTGTTTGCCGTAGATGAAATCTGTTCCGGGCTGATCGCCACCTTGCTTTCGTATTCTGTTTGATAAAGATCCGGATCCCCCAGGTGCGCGTAATAGGCCAGGTTCATGGCACGGTTCAACAACTGAACCGCATCATACGATTTCATGGCCTCCGCCTGGTTTTTTGCTTTTTCAACCGTTTGCCGGGACACCAGGTCAGCCTTAAATTCATCAATTACCTCATCCAATACCGTTTCCGCCTCTTCCGCAGTGCGGCCTTTCTCCATTTTACCCGAAAAAACCATCAGCCCCGGATCAACGTTTCCGGTGATATACGCATTGCAATTGGCAAAGATCCCCGTGTTTTTTACCAGTTTTTGTTCAAGTACGGAGGAGCGTCCAAATCCCAGTATGTCGGTGATGAGGTCGCAGGTCAAATATTCATTTTCCAGCCTGGCCGGAACATGGTATACCTTATAAATAGCGTCAGTCGGCACATCGGCGGAAAATGATCGGGTTCTTTTTTCCGACTGCATCCCCTCGGCGGGAATTTCCCTGTTGACCTTCGGGCCCCGGGGAATCTCTGAAAACCATTTTTTCGCCAGGTTTTTGACCCGTTCAGGACTTACATTTCCCGCCACTACCATAACGGCGTTTTCCGGATGATAGTAGGCGGAATAAAAACCCTCTACATCCTGACGGGTGAATCCCTGAATTTCCTCCGGACTCCTGCCGATGGTCGTCCATTGATAAGGATGCCGCTCATATGCCAATTCCCTCACCTTTTGCATGGCATCTCCATACGGTTGGTTCAGATACCGTTGCTTAAACTCTTCGATCACAACTTTCTTCTGTACTTCTATGGTTTTTTCTCCGAGGTTGAGCTGAAACATCCTATCGGACTCAAGCCAAAAAGCCGTTTCTATATTCGCAGCCGGCAAGGATATGTAATAATTCGTAATATCGGTGTTGGTAAAGGCATTGCATTCTCCGCCTACCCGGTCCAGGGCTTTGTCAAACTCGGGGACATTTTTAGATCCCCCAAACATCAGATGCTCAAAAAAATGGGCCAGTCCGGTTTTGCC
>DATGOS010000397.1:0-4150 GCA_035305725.1 Cyclobacteriaceae bacterium | reverse complement strand
AATACCTCGTCCACCCAGTCAATCTCGTTGCCCGCAAGATAGTTTTGCTGTTCCTCAAAGGTTTTAAGATAAGAAGCTACGGTTTCGCGGTTGGTCACGTCAGGTCTCTGCGGTCTTCCTTCCGGGCCCGGAGGATTGGTGGCGTACCAGGCATAAACCTTACTTTGCCAGTCCCAATCAAGCAGCCGGACGGCAAACTCCTCAGCGTTCATCACCCGCATAGGATTGTTGGTCATGTCCTGAAAACCCGTGTACAGGTCCAGGGAAATCACCGGCTTTTCTGATTTACCCTTTTTTGTGGTAATCAGCAATACCCCGTTTGCGGAGCGTGACCCATAAACCGCCGCGGCGCTGGCATCCTTAAGGATATCCACCGTCTCCACATCATTGACATTGATGTTTGAGATGCTGCCGTTATAGATGACACCATCCAGTACGATCAATGGCCTGTCTGAGGCGGAAAGGGATGTTTGGCCCCTAATGGAAATGGTCGGCTCACTGCTTGCGCCTCCCCGTCCTTCCAGGTTCACCCCGGAAGAGGCGCCTACCAGGGCCTGAAAGAGGTTTACGTTGGCTTGACGGGCCTTATCCTCCATGGAAATCCGGGCCACTGATCCGGTCAGGTCACTTTTTTTCGCCGTTCCATAACCGATCACCACCACCTCATCCAGAGAAGCCATATCTTCTTCCAAAACGATGTCAATCACCGACCTGGCTCCCACTTCCACCATCTGGGTGACATACCCGATAAAGGAAAATGACAGAGAAGAGCCTTCGGGAACGGTTAGAGAATAAGTACCGTCCAGGTCGGTGGCGGTACCGATGTTCGTGCCGGGCACCGAAACCGTCGCCCCGGGAATGGGTTCGCCGTTCGCGTCCGTGACCGTTCCTGTTACCGTGATGTCCACAAGGAGGCCACGCGCCACAAATTCGTCTTCAGGTACTGCTCCCAAACTTGATGTCCAGCTTATGGGCAGCAATAAGAAAACGATAGCCAATAATCTGTTTTTGATTATGTAAGGCTTAAGTACTGGTTTTTTCATAAGATCAAATTTTAATAAGCCATTAATGAGTAGAATAGGGTAATCGCTTAATAATGGGAAACGGTCATATTGTTGTCTTTTAGGGTATGATTTTGAGAAAATTATAAATTCCCTTAGCCATTCACAAGCAATTGCGCGAATTTATTGTCATATTAGAACCGTCTATCAACCGAAAAAACCCGCAGCTTCATGAGTAGTCCCAACCAACCTTCCCAGAAACCCGGCAACCCCCCGCCAACCAAGGATCCACTGCCGTCTGATGTGGGAGATAAGACAAAAATGCCCCCACGAAGGACATGGCTCTGGTTTGTCATCATCCTGATCTTCAACTATTACCTGATGAGTACGCTGTTTCCGGATCCGTCCGATCCTGTAACCGTGCCTTATACGGTTTTTAAAGAGGAAGTTGCCAGGGGGAATGTGAAATCCATTTACAGTAAAGGGGAAACCATCACTGGGGAATTTGATTCTCCCATTACCTATCCTCCGCCTGGGGAGGAGCAGCCCGAACCCGAAGAAACTGATTCAGGATTTAATTTTGTCCTGGGACCCGGCGAGCAAAAGCCCGTGGAGATAGAAAGTTTTACGACAACACTACCTTCATTTCTTGATCCGGGTCTGGAGGCCTTTTTAATTGAACAGGAGGTAGAAATTCTCGCCAGGCCGATCCAGGAAGCAGTAAATCCCATTTTGACCTTTCTTATCCGGTTTGGTCCCGCCTTGCTGATCATCTTCTTCTATGTCTGGCTGTACCGGCGAGCCAGGGGAGCCGCGGGCGGCATGGGCGGTTTGGGCGGGAGCTTTATGGGCATGGGCAAAAGTAAGGCCAAGCGGTTTGATCTGGAAACAGACGGAAAAGTCACCTTTGATGACGTTGCGGGGATCGATGAGGCGGAAAATGAACTGGCGGAGATCGTGGACTTTTTGAAAAACCCCGAAAAATACACCCGGCTTGGTGGCGCCGCCCCGAAAGGGGTGTTGCTGGTGGGTGCGCCCGGTACGGGCAAAACACTGCTCGCCCGTGCGGTGGCGGGGGAATCCGGCGTACCGTTTTTTTCCATGAGTGCTTCCGAATTTATAGAAATGGTCGTAGGCGTGGGTGCCTCACGGGTTAGGGACCTTTTCAAACAAGCCCGGGAAAATTCTCCCTCCATTATCTTTATCGATGAACTGGATTCCATAGGCCGGGCACGGGGCCAGAGTGTCGTGGGAGGATCCAGCGAGCAGGAGCAGACTTTAAACCAGATACTGACCGAAATGGACGGATTTTCTAGCAAGGAAGGAGTCATTGTGCTTGCGGCAACCAACCAACCGGAGGTATTGGACAAGGCCCTGTTGAGGCCGGGACGATTTGACCGTCGGGTCGTCGTGAACCTGCCCGATAAAATCGGAAGGGAGGCCATCCTGAAGGTGCACACCCGCAAGGTGCCGCTCAGCGACGATGTCAACCTTACGGAAATAGCCTCCACCACACCGGGCCTTTCCGGTGCGGACTTAAGAAACCTGGTCAACGAGGCCGCATTGTTGGCGGCGCGCAGGGCTCAGGATCAGGTGGCACACTCCGACTTTCTGGATGCGCTGGAAAAAATCGTCCTGGGACCCGAACGCCCCCTGTTGATGAGTTTTCACGACCGGGAGCGCATCGCCTATCATGAGGCGGGCCACGCCATTCTTGGTCTTGTCGTACCGGGTGCCGATCCGGTAAATAGGGTGACCATTGTTCCCCGGGGGCAGGCGTTGGGGGTGACCTACCAGCGGCCCGACAGTGACCGGTATAATTATCCCGAAGCTTACCTGAGGGCCAGGATCATCGGAATCATGGGCGGCAGGGCAGCCGAAGAACTCGTCTTCAACTCCAAAACCACAGGAGCGGAAAACGACATAGAACAGGCGACCAATCTTGCGGTAAGGATGGTGACCCGCTGGGGAATGAGCGACAAGCTGGGGATGGTGCAGTTGGCTGCGCCTGAAAATCCTTATTTGAGCAGGGGACAGGGCGGATACGGCAGCTCAAAAGCCTTTAGTGAGGAAACCGCGCGGATGATAGATGTTGAAGTCTTTAAAATCATCAAAGATAGTGAGGAGGAGGCCAAAAGGCTGTTGAACCTGCACAGAAAGGAACTTGATGCCCTGGCAAATGCCCTGCTGGAACAGGAAACTTTGGACGAACATGAAATACTGGAGGTTACCGGCCTCCCCGCTTCTCCTCCCCTGGAGTTTGCCAAAACGGCTCCTCAAAATTCCGGAGGAAATCCATAAGTTCGGAAGTGTGGAATTGTCGAACTGTCGAAGCGTCGAATTGTCGAACTGTGGGTTGCCTCTGGCACGGGGTGCATCGTGGGCGGTCGGCTGTGGACCGTGGACTGTTGAATTGTCGAATCGTCGAACTGTCGAACTGTGGGGTGCGTCGCGCGCGGTGCGCTGGGGTCTGTGGACTGTCGGCCGGGGACTGTGGACTTGTTGAACTGTCGAACTGTTGATTGAGATTGACGCGCGGTGCGCCGTAGCCCGTCGGCTGCGAACCGTGGTCCGTGGGCTTTCAAAAACTCCTACCCTCCCGTTTCCCTTTCGGCCTCTCTTTCATGAAGGCTGTTGGATTGCCACAGCGATTTCCAGCCTCCTCCATATTTGCCTTCCACCTTGCCTTTTACCAAAGAAAAGACGATGATCAGGGCCCCGCATACCATATCATTGACAATGGGTCCGGTTTCCTCATAACCCAACACCCAGGGCGCCAGGAGTAACCAGATGCCAAACAATATATTTACCTTCCGAAGCCCCCGGGTGGCTTCCCACACGGCTACAAAAGCAAAGGTCACGACAAGCGGTCCGACAATATGGTTGTTGTCACTGCCCGCATCATTATAACCGAGTACCGCAGGTGCCACCATCAGCCAGATTCCAATAAAAGTATTGATCAATTGTGCCCACATAGCCTATCGAACTTGGTTAATGACCTCCTGATTTCCCCAAAATGCCTTCCACACAGATTTTCCGGATTTTTTTACCCTTTTCAGATACTGCAACGAAGCCAGCATCTCGTCCATAGCAGGCCCGATCATGGTCAAAGACACCACCGCCGAGGCCAGACACAGGGTACACCAGGA
>DATGOS010000396.1:0-3007 GCA_035305725.1 Cyclobacteriaceae bacterium | reverse complement strand
GTTGGAAAGAATTTTTTCGCCGGTAAGCACATTTCCTGATACTACCCTGATGGTGCCAGGATTGTGGTTGTCTTTGACCAGCGGTTCCACGCAAGCTCCGGCATAGGTTTTTACATAACCTGTGTTCTTGGCTTCCGAACCGGTCAATGCGATAACTTTGGAGGCGTCGTATATCCCTTCCAAAAACAGTTTTCCGATTTGGGCTACGCCAAAGGGAGAAACCGTCCAGGCAATGTCTCCTTTATTGATGGGGTCAATATGATGGATTTGAACGCCCACATTTCCGGCGGGATGCGCCCCGGAAAACCGGTTGACCGTCACGCCCTGTGCGTTCGTAAAAAAAGGCGGATTATCGGATGCATCCCTGAGGTTTAAATGCACCAGCCCGGGCGTGAGTTTTTTCAAAACAGAAAGCCCGGCCTGAAAATACTGCTCCTGTCCCTGAAGTGTGAAGGCAATATCCGGTGCCAGTGGATGGGTGTCAAACCCTGAAATGAATATAGCTTTGGGTTCATCCTCAGGATCCGCCACTATCCCGTATGGCCGTTGGATGATATGGGGCCAGACCCCTGACTTGATCATCTGTTCCACCAACTGGCTTCTTTCCGCGGCTTGGATTTCATCTGCTGACAATTTCCCAAACTCCTGGTAACTGATTTCCTTGTCTCCCAGTATTCTTATTTCAAGCAGTTTCCTCTTCTCCCCCCGTTTTATTTCCACCACTTCACCCGAAACCGGTGATGTGTACAGGACCTTTTCCATCTTCCTGTCAAATAAAATGGGCGTTCCTGCCTGGACCATGTCACCTTCGTTTACCAATACCTTTGGGCGCTGCATCCCCACAAAGTCCGTAGGCTTTATAGCAAAGGTCTGCGCGGGTTGGAAATCCAACATTCGCTTTTCGGCCTTTCCAGCAAGCTTTATATCAAACCCTTTATTAAGTTTAACTGTTTTTGACATATTCAATTTATGAAACTAACTGCTCTTTAAAAAACGCCTCAAAGCTAATAAAATACATTAATTATACGAAGTTATTTCCACTAATATTTGCCTCGAAACGGGCGCTGGAAAGGGTGGAGAAGAGCAGTTCACATGTTGTCAATAGGCCATCGAACGGGTCTGCCCTATGGCACTGATATAGTCCCTGACCCTCTCCATGAGCCACATTGGGGTGGATGTGGCACCACAAATTCCCACCCGGTATTCCGGCCGAAACCAGGCATCTTCGATCTCCTCCTCACTTTCCACGAAATAACTTTTTTCGTTTTGCTTTTTACAAACTTCAAAAAGTGCCTTGCCGTTGGAGCTTTTTTTCCCGGAAACAAAAATGATCACATCATTTTCGGCAGCAAACCGCATCAGGTGGGGTTCGCGGTTGGATACCTGCCTGCAAATAGAATCATTGGCGTTAAAATCAGTGGTCTCTACCTGCCCTTTTGCGGCCTGTATCCGCTCCTCAATCTTTTGTTTTAAGGCGTAAAAGGCTTTGGTACTCTTGGTGGTTTGACTGAAAAGGGTGACGGGCCTGTTAAAATCAATTTGCTCCAGGTCTTCCTCCTCCATGACCACGATGGCCCTTTCCATCGTCTGGCCGGTAAGTCCGATGACTTCAGCATGTCCCTTTTTACCGAATATGACGATCTGTCCCTCCTCTTTCTCCATTTTGTCAAAAGCATTTTTGACCCTATGCTGAAGTTTTAACACTACCGGACAGGAAGCGTCAATCAACTCTATGTTGTTTTCAATGGCTGTTTTGTATGTTTCCGGCGGCTCGCCATGGGCCCGGATGAGTACCTTGCAGTTCCTCAGTCGTTTAAGGTCTTCCCGGTTGATGACTACCAGGCCTTTTTGCCCCAGCCGGCGTACTTCCATGTCGTTGTGGACGATGTCTCCCAGGCAGTAAAGTTTTCCTGAATCCTCCATTTCATCCTCAGCCATTTTAATGGCATATTCTACCCCAAAACAGTATCCGGAATTTTTATCAATAACAACTTCCATCCTTCTAATTATTTATTCCGCAATTTTTCTTTTGCCATATTTACAATCAAAGACACCTGTTCCTCAAAATCCATATAACTGGTGTCAATCTCTACAGCATCCGCTGCTTTAACCAATGGGCTTTCCTTTCTTGTCGTATCCAACCGATCCCTTTCCTGCAGGTTGTTAACCACCTCTTCCAGGGATACGAGCTGTCCCGATTCGAGAATTTCCCTTTGCCGGCGCTCCGCACGGATGTTCAGGTCAGCCACCATAAAAAACTTCAGTTCGGCATCCGGAAAAACCACCGTGCCAATGTCCCTGCCATCCATGACCACTCCCTTGTGCTTTCCCAAACGTTTTTGCTGGCTAACTAATTCCCTCCTGACCGCTTTGATTTTACTAACTTCACTCACGTTTTCGGAAACCCTCATGGAACGGATTTCCTTTTCCACATTTAGCCCGTTGAGAAAAGTCTGCTGGATGCCGGAATCCTCATTTTTATGGAATTCTACCTTAAAAGTCGCCAGTGATTTTTCAACTTCCTTCGGGTCGGTGAGGTTGGTAAACCGGTTAAGCATATGCAGGGTCATGGCCCTGTACATCGCTCCGGAATCAATATATGTGTAGTGCAGGGCTTTTGAAACCGCTTTGGCGGTAGTACTTTTGCCACAACCGGAAAAACCGTCAATCGCAATTACAATTTTATTCATAAAAATATGTTCCGGTCCTTTTTCCGCTGCAAATATAAGCGTTTTATGGGACAAAAGTCGATCAACGATGACTTAAGACCCTCTGAGCGGTCTTACGCAAAAACGAGAACCATCAGCCAGTACACATCTCTGTGACCACAGGACCAATAACACATACCGGTGCCTAAATACCCGTGTAATTAAAAGGCGAGATTTTTCTTAGTTCAGTTTTGACCGCTTCACTGACTTCAAGGGTTTCAATAAATTCATGCATGGAATCCCTGGTAACCCGGGTGTGGGTACGGGTAAGGGCTTTAAGCGCTTCGTAGGGTTTCGGA
>DATGOS010000395.1:0-4596 GCA_035305725.1 Cyclobacteriaceae bacterium | reverse complement strand
GGGATATTATGGCTGTCACAAAAACACATGCACTCCATTTGTATTCGGCAACGCATCTCATAACCGGTAGGTTTTATGTCCTGTAATATATCTATAATATAATTACATTTTAAACCTCGTGCCAAATAGTGCAGAAAAATTTTTAAAAAATAACATTTCAACAGGCGGAGCTATGAGCGGCGTCATGGCTGGAGAAAACGGGTATTGGATTGACAGCCGGGCAAGTTCCGGCAGGCGGTACGGCTATTGCCGGCCCGACCCGATCGTGTAACGGATACCCATGCTTCCTCTTAAGGCCCAATTTTCTTTATATAATGGCGTGGCCTCCAGCATTACGGAAAAATTTCTGTGGGCTTGGATAGGCTTGATGGCCAGTAGTACCGGAAGACCGACTCTGAGCCCCTCCTCGTATTCGTAGGTGCCTAGCATAAGACCGCCTGAAATATTATGCCAGTCCGACCGCTTGAAGTTGTATTGACCCAAAGCCTCGATGCCAAAAAAATTATTGTAGTCATCTCCGGCAAAAAGACGCAGTTCTCCAAAGAAGTTTTCCTCCGGGTTTGTTCCAACGCCGATTTGAGTAAGGAACCCGTTTGTGTAAATTCCTGCCGTCACTTGGGCGGAGGAAAATCGGACACTACAAAAAACCAAAGCAAGGACTAAAAACGTGGGTTTTGTAACGCTCATTTTTTATGGGGTTGGTTTAAACATGTTGCAAGTATATAAAAAAATCCAAAGCGGTTATACAAGGATAGTGATTTTTAACGGACTCTTTGGTTATCCTCCATAGCGGGAATATATGATGATTATTCTTCTAAAACCATGACTAAGGCTTCTGGCAAGAATATTGAACGGCACAGGGATAAATAGCACTAATCCTTCAATAAATCTTAATCGGTATGAAAATAAGAAGAAAAGGCAACGCATTGGGAAAGCGGGTTTTTTCGATGTTGGTGCTCACCTTTTTGTTGATGAATGCGCCTGCAGCTGCACAGGAGGGACCCGCCGTGACGGTGTCTTTGGACGAGCTTATCGAAAGTGGATTGAAAGGCAACGCGGATATAGTCCAGGCCTATCTGGAACTACATAGTGCTGAGGCAGAGCAAAAGGCAGTGGCCGGCGGCTTCCTTCCACAGGTAAGCGTCTCCGGACAATATGACCGCAATATCAAACGGCCCGTTTTCTTTTTCCCGGCTGACCGCGGCGGTTTTCCCGGAACGGGCGGGGGCAACGGTGCTACGGAAGGGAGCGTTATTGAAGTGGGGTTCGACAATTCTTTTCAGGCTTCCGCCCAGGCCCTGCTGCCCGTTTACGACAAGGTCTTAATAGAAAATAACCGCCTTGCCAAAACCTCCGTTAAGTTCTCCCAAGCAAATCTCCGGATCAGTAAAAATGAAGTGGCGAACAACATTCGAAAAGCCTACTTTGAAGTGCTTTTTGCCCGGGAAGCACTCCGGGTTCTGGAACTTAGCCTGGAAAATGCCGCAGCGAATTTTGAACATATCAGCAATCAGTTTAGTAGAGAACTGGTGCCGGAGTTTGATTTGATCAGGGCGGAGGTACAGGTGGAGAATTTAAAACCGGACATTATCCAGTCCCAAAATGAGTTGGAGGATGCAGTAAGTCAACTAAAACTTCTGGCCGACATTCCTGAGTATATGGAAATCAACCTGAAAGGCGATTTGGAATCGTACTACGACAGCATGAAGGATGAACATCCCTTACAGGATATCAACCTGGACAACAACCCTAGCCTGCAGCAAATGGTTTTTCAGAAAGAGCTTCAGGAGAACCAATTAAAAGTAAACCGGGCAGCCTTCATGCCTTCCGTTTCCACCTTCGCCAATTACGCGGTATTGTCCCAGGCCAACAATTTTAATTTTTCAGAATATTTTTGGGTGAATACCTCAGCAGTAGGATTACAGGTAAACATTCCTATTTTCCAGGGGTTTTCACAAAACCGGCGGGTGGACCAGGCAAAACTTGGTGTTGAGATTGCACAGGTGCAAAAAGAGTATACGGAAAGAAGCCTGCACATACAGGCGCGTAACGCCTTGAACCGGATTGAAAGGAGCCTTAAGTCCATCGTGCCGCAGGAAAAAAACATAGCTCAGGCAGAAAGAGGTTACCAGATAGCGAAGGTCAGTTATGAGCGCGGCGCGGGAACCCTTATAGAAGTAAATGACGCCGAACTTGCGTTGACACAGGCCAGATTGAATTTCCTGAAGGTTAAACTGGAATATCTGACTGCCCTTTCCGATCTCAGGGCGCTGGAAGGAGAGTTTTAGAAATCTTTACCGCTTTAAATATCGTCCACATGAAAGTAAGACAATTGAGTTATT
The DNA here is from genome assembly GCA_035305725.1 of Cyclobacteriaceae bacterium. Classification (GTDB taxonomy): domain Bacteria; phylum Bacteroidota; class Bacteroidia; order Cytophagales; family Cyclobacteriaceae; genus DATGMS01. The sequence continues at coordinate 2,254 of DATGOS010000395.1, read as the reverse complement.
TTTTCCGCCTTTTGATCCTGGTATCGCTTGGGGCCTGTGGCGGTGAAACCGAAATAGAGACGGAGGCTACGCGGGAGAATGAATCCGTCCCTGTCAACGTGATGCATACCAATATCGAAACTTTGCCCCGTATGATCACCTATTCAGGAAGCTTAGAGGCCTGGGAAACGGCTTTTATATCCGGTCAAAGCGGGGTTAGGATAGACCGGATCCATGTCAATGAAGGGGACTTTGTAAAAGAGGGACAGCTTTTGGCAACGATGAACGCGACACAGTTTACCCAAGCCCAGCTTCAGGTGGACATGGCAAGGCGTGAAATCCAGCGGATCGATACTTTGGTAAAAATCGGGTCTGTCTCCGGACAACAAATGGATCAGGCAAGAAACGAACTGGAAAATGCAGAAAATAACCTTCAGAACCTTTTGGAAAACACAGAGTTGAGGGCACCGTTCGGCGGGGTGATTACCGGACGTTACTTTAGTAGAGGGGAAATGTTTGCCCAGACTGCCGATAAACCCGCTATTCTGACCCTGATGCAGATTGATCCCATAAAGTTGACGGTTCAGGTTGCGGAGCAGAATTATATGGACATCCAGGAAGGCATAGAAGCAGAAGTTTCGGTGGATATATTTCCTGGACAGAGATTTTCCGGCAAGGTTTATAAAAAACACCCGCAAATCGATACCGGGACGAGAACTTTTGAGGTAGAGGTTAGCATGCCGAATCCAAAGATGATTTTCAAACCCGGGATGTTCGCCAGGGTGAATATCAATCTTGGGAGCACAACCGGGATATTTGTACCCTCCTATGCCGTGCTTTCCCAGCCGGGTACCAGCCAGAACCATGTATTTGTGGTCAAGGGGAACCAAGTGTCGCGCCTTACCGTGGAGGTGGGGACGCGGTATGAGGATTTGATTAAGGTGGAAGAAGGTTTGGACGAAAATGAGCGGCTGGTGGTAGAAGGGATGCAGCGGCTGGTGGACGGCAGCACCGTTCGCATCATTGAGGCTTCCCAACAGGAAAATTAAATTTTTGACATGAATCTATATAAAATAGCCGTTTTCCGACCCATAGCTACTTTGATGGTATTTGTAGCCATTATGGTTTTTGGCATATATTCAACCCTCAACCTTCCCATTGACCTGTTTCCCGAAATTAACCCGCCGGTGATTACCGTGGTGACCGGATATCAGGGTGCCAGTGCCCTGGAAGTAGAACAAAACCTCACCAGACACCTGGAAAACCAGTTCAGCACACTGAATGATCTGGAAGAAATAAACTCTTCTTCGGTAGAGAACTTTGCCATTATCACCCTTGAGTTTGAGTGGGGATCAAATTTGGATGAAGCGTCCAACAATATCCGGGATGCCCTTTCGAGAGTAAGGGATTTACTGCCGGAAGTCATTGATGAACCCATGATCTATCGTTTTAATTCCAGTAGTTTTCCGGTGATCATTCTTGCGGCTACGGCAGAGGAAAGTTTTCCTGCCCTTAGAAACATACTCGACAATCAGGTGGTGACGCCTCTCAACAGGCTCAACGGAGTGGGGGCTGTAAATCTGGAGGGAGGACCTGTGCGGCAGATTATGATCAACCTGGACCCTCAGCGGATGAACGCTTACCAGATCGGGGTTAATGACATTGCGGCTGCCCTGAGCAATGAAAACCAGATAATTCCCGCCGGAAACATAAAGCTCGGGAAAGAGCAGTTCAATATTAGAATTGACACAGAATTTAAAACGATAGAAGACATCCAAAATGTCATCGTGAAAAATTCCCCCGGGGGTGGCATAGTTTACCTCCGGGATGTAGCGCGGGTGGAAGATACTGTAGATGAGGATATGCGGGTGCAAATGGTCAACGGACAAAATGCTATCACCATTTCGGTGCAGAAGCAGACAAATGCCAACACGGTGGAAGTAGCCCAGGCGGTATTGGAACAACTGCCGCTATTGACCGACAACCTGCCCCCGGATGTGAAGCTGGTGACGGTAATCGACACTTCGGAGTTTATTGAAAGCTCCATAAACAACCTTTCCGATGTATTGATTTATGCCGTTGTTTTTGTGGTAATCGTAGTCTGGATCTTCCTCAGGAGATGGAGATCCACCTTTATTGTTGCCGTTACCATTCCTTTTTCGCTGATCGTCGCGTTTATTTACCTGGCCGTAACCGGAAATACCTTAAACCTGATTTCCCTTTCTTCCCTGTCCATAGCCTTAGGCTTGGTGGTGGATGATGCCATTGTGGTACT
>DATGOS010000394.1:0-5727 GCA_035305725.1 Cyclobacteriaceae bacterium | reverse complement strand
CCGACAGGCTTAATAAACCTTTTTTCCTTCTCGGCAGGAATCAGATCGTAAAGCGAGGCGAGCGTTCTGTTGCCGTTGATCCCGTTTTTGGCATCAGGATGGTTTTCATCATCCAGAATTTGGTATTCCAAACCTATTGCGGAACCCTCGGTTTTCTCGGCAAGCGTCACAAAGTATTTTAAGCCGCTATTTGCGCCTTCGGTCAACATAAAATCAAATCCCAGGTCAAAGGCACTGTACTGCTCTTCCGTAATGATGTCTCCGGCATTGGTTGATTCTCCCCCGCCTGAAGCCTCAATGGTAAGCGCACCGTCCTCAATCGTCCAGCCTGCCTTGGGGAAATCCTCCTGTTTGGCGCCTCTCCAGCCTTGGCTACTGCTTCCATCGAACAAAAGCTTCCATCCATTTTCTTTTTCGTAATCCGTAAGTGTGTTGTTGAGGTTATTGACCACATAAACATCACGGTTAAATGGCTTAGGATCGAGGTTTTCCGTTTTCACGCGGATGTTGCGGAAATAGGTTTTATTGCCAGCGTCTTCGGGATTGCTGATACTGTGGACCTGAAGCCCGATCATTCCTTTGGCATCCGTATCGTCCACCAGATAGGCGACTTCCTGTCCGTTGAGCCAGGTTTTAATTTCATTGCCGATCACTTCGATGCGGTAGGCGTTGAACTCGTTGGCTTTGAAGGCAGACCGCGCCTCAGGATTGAGCGACAAGGGGTATAACCAACCTCTCCTGGCTTCATCATAAATACCTGCTGACCATGCCCTTTCTTTTGGGTCCATCTCGACCTGATAGCCGTACACCCGGCCTTGCCCTTCTTTTCCCTCTGGATCATACTGCCCGCGTACCATTACCCCGGAGTTGCTGGATTCGTGGTCCACCTTGATTTCCAGTTCAAGGATAAAATCCGTGTACTCCCGGTCAGTAATCAAAAAAGTATTGGGTGTATTGGCAACGGCGGTACCAATGATCACGCCGTCTTCAATGGTAAATTCCGCTTCACCTGCTACTCTGGTCCATCCGTCCAGGCTGTTGCCTTCGATAAGGTTTATCCAGCCATCCTCTGTTTGTTCAGTGGACTGGCTGCCGCATGCAGCCAACAATAGGGCCACTGGCAAAACAGCCAGCTTCAAATAGCTTTTTTTCATACTCTTTCGCTTTACTTTTAAATTTAACTACAGATCACTCAAAATTCCAATTTCCAGGCCTCTTAATTCGGCCAAACCTTTGAGTCTCCCAATGGCGGAGTAGCCCGGGTTGGTGGTTTTATGAAGGTCATCCAGCATCTGATGGCCATGGTCCGGGCGCATAGGAAGAGATTTGTTTCTCCGTTGCTGGAGTTTGAGGATTTCTGCCACCACCTCCGGCATGGGAACATCGCCCTCCATGTGGTTGGCTTCGTAGAAATTGCCTTCCGCGTCCCGTTGGGTACTTCTCAGGTGGATGAAATGTATATGATCTCCCCATTGCCGGACCATCTCCGGCAGGTTGTTGTCCGGCCTCACGCCCAGCGAGCCGGTACAAAAGGTAAAGCCGTTGTGGGGGCTGCTGTTGTCCCTGATTATTCTTTCATAGTCCCGGACGGTACTCACCACCCTGGGGAGCCCGAAGATGGGAAACGGAGGATCATCCGGGTGGATGGCCATAAAGACACCACTTTGCTCGGCAGTGGGCAGAATTTCATCCAAAAATAACCTCAGATGGTTGGCCAAGCCCTCTTCATCAATTCCCTCATAAGTATCCAGAATCTCCTGAAAAGCATCCAGGGAATATCCCTGCTCTGCGCCGGGAAGACCGGCAATAATCGTGTCGGTGAGCTTTTGGATATTTTCCGCTGAGAGACTTTCATGATAGGCCCGGGCCTTTTCAATCACCGCTTCGGGATAAGAGGCTTCCGCACCGGGTCTTTTCAGGATAAAAAGATCAAAGGCAGCCAATGCCCGCATCTCAAACCGAAGCGCTTTGGCACCGTTGGGCAGGGTATAGGCAAGGTCAGTTCTTGTCCAGTCCAGGACGGGCATAAAATTATAACATACCGTAAAAATTCCCGCCTGGGCGAGGTTTTGAATACTGCGCTTATAATTTTCTATAAAAACCCGAAACTCGCCCCTTCGTGTTTTTATGTCCTCATGGACCGGGATGCTTTCCACGACCGACCAGGTCAGTCCAGCCTCCTCGATCATGTTTTTTCTGGCCATTATGGCCTCCGTAGTCCAAATTTCCCCGTTTGGAATATCGTGCAAGGCAGTGACGATTCCTGTCGCGCCAGCCTGTCTGATGTCCGCAAGGCTTACCGGATCTTTTGGACCATACCATCTCATGGTTGGTTCCATTTTTATTTTGTTGTTCATCATACACCAGAATATGCACTAAATCCCCCGTCGACGGGGATGATTGTTCCTGTTACAAATTTTGAAGCGTCACTGCAAAGCCATTGAATGGTTCCGAACAAATCTTCCGGCTTCCCGAATCTTGCCATAGGCGTGTGCCCAATGATTTGGTTGCCCCTGGCACTCAGGCTACCATCCTGCTCGGTGAGCAGGCTCCGGTTTTGTTCGGTAAGAAAAAAGCCCGGGGCTACGGCATTTACCCGCATGCCGGGACCGAATTTTTGGGCAAATTCAATCGCCATCCATTTGGTAAGGTTGTCCACTGCCGCTTTTGCGGAGGCATAACCCATCACCCGGGTAAGTGGCCTGCTGGCTGCCATGGAGGAGATATTGATAATGTTTCCGTTGGCGGCGGCTTGTAGTAAGGGAAGAAAAACCTTAATGGGCAAAAATGTGCCCAGGTAATTGAGGTCCATAATACTTTTAACCGCTTCTCCCGAAAGGTCCGCAATGGTCTGGTCAGGGGCGACGATCGCGCCGGGCATGTTTCCCCCGGCCGCATTGATCAAAATGTCAATATGGCCAAATTCCTGGGACAAAGTGTTTTTGATTTTTTGAAGTTGATCCTCCTGGGTTACATCGGCGACCGCCGCATGGGCAGAGCCCCCCTCGTTTTTAATTTCTTCCACCAGCGCATTTACCTTTGAGGCGTTTCTGCCCAGAATGATCATGTTGGCGCCTTCGCGGGCGAGATGGGCCGCAATGGCTTTGCCCAGCACACCCGTTCCACCACTGATGATAATGTTTTTGTCTTTAACCGAAAAATTGTTTTCCATGTTTTTAGTTTAATTATGTCATTCCAACTCGTTGACCAAATGCTTTAACAAGCTTGTATGCATCAAAAATTCCCTCAGATAAAAAGGGAGGGGCAAAGGGAAACGGCATATGGACTACAGGGAAACGCCCCTCTTCCAGGGAATAAAATCGCTTTGGCCCAATAAGACGGCTTTTGGCTTAATGTTTCCACTTGCTACCTCTATGATATAATCCAGCATTTCTTCACCCATCTCTTCGATGGTTTTTTCTCCGGATATCACTCCTCCCGTATTTACATCAATAATATCATGCATCCTTTCCGCCAACTTAGTGTTTGAGGAAACCTTGATCACAGGGGTGACGGGATTGCCGGTGGGGGTGCCGAGACCGGTGGTAAACAACATGATATTGGCACCGGATCCGGCCATTGCGGTGGTGCTCTCCACGTCGTTTCCGGGAGTGCACAGCAGGTTTAACCCCGGTTTGGTAGCCTGTTCCGTATAATCAAGCACGTCGACGATGGGAGAGGTGCCTCCTTTTTTTGCCGCACCCGCCGATTTCATGGCATCGGTGATCAGACCGTCCTTGATGTTTCCCGGACTGGGGTTCATGTCAAATCCGGAGCCGACGGCCTCGGCCGCGGCGGCATAGGTGCGCATCAGGTGGATAAATTTTTCCGCGGCCTCGTCGGACACACATCGGTTGATGAGTTCCTGCTCTACTCCGCAAAGCTCGGGGAATTCTGATAGAATGGATTTACCGCCCAAAGCCACAATAAGGTCTGATACATGGCCAACGGAAGGGTTGGCGGAGATGCCGGAAAAACCGTCCGATCCCCCGCATTCCATACCGATGGTCAGACGGCTTAGAGCGGCGGGTTCCCTTTGTTGCTGATCGGCATCAACCATCGCAAGAAATGTCTGTTGTATGGCTTTGGTCAGCATGTTCAGCTCCGTGCCTTCTTTTTGTTGCTCCAGCAGGATCACGGGTTTCTGAAGGTTGGGATTGATCTGGTTTAGTTTTTCTTTTAATATCGCCGGCTGGGCATTTTGGCATCCCAGGCTCAGCACTGTGGCACCGGCCACGTTGGGATTATTGATGTAACCCGCAATAAGGGCACACAGCGCTTCGGAGTCCTGCCGGATTCCACCACAGCCTCCGTCATGGGTTAAAAACTGAATCCCGTCAATATTTTTGAACAGCCTGGGGCTTTCTTCCCCGTCCACGGTTTCCATGGTCAGGGTACCGATCTTGTCTATTTCACCTCTTGAATAAAGGGAGCTCATTTGCTGCACAAAAGCTTTGAACCTGTTGGGCTTTTCAAAACCCAATTCCTCCACAAAGGCCTGTTTGATGATTTCGACGTTTCTGTTTTCGCAAAATACAAGTGGGATTACCAGCCAGTAGTTGGCAGTGCCTACCTGTCCGTCAGCCCTGTGGTAGCCCATAAAAGTCCTCCCCTCCCATTTCCGGACATCCGGCGCTTCCCATTTAAAATCCTGTCGCTTGCCGGTATATGGCGCGGTTTGGTGGGCTACGTTTTGTATGGTGAGTACCTCTCCTTTGCTGATGGGGAAGGTGGCCTTTCCCACAATGATGCCGTACATGTAGATTTCCTGATCTTTCTCCAGCGCAGTCTCCGCAAATTTATGTTTGGCTTTTACATCATGTGTCAGCCTGATTTCATTGCCTTGATAGGCAATGGACTCGCCCCTTTTCAGGTCGGTCAGCGCTACCAATACATTATCTTTGGGATGAATTTTTAGAAATTTATGTAACATTTCGTCAATGGATTAGCCTGGGCAACAGGTTGCACAAGGTAATTAATTATAAAAGATATTGGATACTTTACTGTTTTTTTTTCAAATCTAGGTTAGTTTTGGGCAATAGAAAAAAAAACAGGCATTTAATGCACAAAAGGACGTTTTCCGCAAAATTGGGCTGAATGTTTTCAACCATTTCGCCTATGCATTAAACAATTAGCGTGATGAGGTTTAGCCCGGAACAAGCCATTAAAGTCATGGAAAACACAGGAGTCGTCCAGGTGTTTCGCCAGGCTGACCCTACTAAAGGAACGGAATTATTGGATTTAGGTTATTCGGCTGGGATCAGGTTGTTCGAGTATTCGAACCGGGAGGAGAACGCCCTGGAGGTATTTAGAAAGTTGTCGGCGCATGCGCGGCAGTACGCGGATTTGATTTTGGGGGTAGGGTCGGTTTTTTCAGATGAGGATGCCAGGCAATTTTTGGATGCTGGGGCGGATTTTATAGTTTCCCCGGTTTTTATTCCAACCTTGGGGGTTTATTGTAATGCCCGGCAGGTGATGTGGGTGCCCGGCTGCGGCACGCTGACGGAAATTCACAATGCCCGGGAAATGGGAGCGCAAGTGATTAAAGTATGTCCCGGCAATGTTTTGGGGCCTGCTTTTGTTTCTGCGGCGAAGAATACATTCCCTTCCCTACATTTTGTTCCTTCCGGGGGATTCGATTCCGGCGCAACGGGACTGGAGGAATGGATGGCCGCTGGTGCTGCCTGCGTGGAGATGGATTTTGATAAAGAAAGTACCGGTGACGAT
>DATGOS010000393.1:0-5110 GCA_035305725.1 Cyclobacteriaceae bacterium | reverse complement strand
TAATGCTCTTCAGTCTTTTGATTTTGCTATAGGTGTGTTCAATAAAACTTTGTCCGCCAAAGCCGGGGTTTACGGACATGACACAGACCATGTCGGTGTCGATAATGATATCTCTTAGAAGTTCTACCGGGGTGTGGGGGTTCAATGCCACGCCTGCCCTGCATCCCAGGGCTTTTATCGCCTGCAACGTGCGGTGCAGGTGGGTACAGGCCTCATAATGCACCGTAAGAAATGCTGCTCCTGCCTGTACAAATGCCTCCAGGTACCGTTCGGGATGGACAATCATCAGGTGCACATCCAGGGGTTTTTGGGCATGCCGTCGGATGGCTTCCGTAACCGGTATCCCAAAGGATAGGTTGGGTACAAATACGCCGTCCATAATATCCACGTGAATGTAATCTGCCTCGGAATTGTTCACCATCTCAACTTCCTTTTGCAAATTGGCAAAATCCGCCGAAAGAATGGAGGGAGCTATTAAAGGTTTCATTGGGGAAGCGGTTTGTTGTAATTTAGACAATTTGATTAATAGTTATTGATTTGCATAATATTTTGACGGTCCTACAAATTTTGTTGAACAGTCGAATTGTGTAACCGTCGAAGCTGTGTTTCCACAACAATGAACCCGTCCCGAATATGATCCTCGACCTTTTCGGGATCTGACAGTTCGATGATTCGGAAGTCCAACAGTTCGGTAAGTCATTGCGACTACTTTCTGATCAGTCTCAGCCGCTCAAGTCCGCCGTTTCCTGAAAGTTCTATAATATAAAGTCCGGGTACGGTGTTTGCCAGCGATGCTTCGTAGGGCACATCTCGGGAATTCCTGCTCAACAGGCGCTCCCTTACAATTCGCCCCTGGGTGCTGATCATCTTAAAACTGCAGTTTTTTTCCCTGCCGAAGTCAATTTTCAACAGGTCCCCATCCAAAGGATTGGGATAGATGAAAGCCTGCACCCATTCCTTTTTCGGCTCAGTTTCCAGTAATTTTCCATAATAGGCATCCAGAAAATTAGGTATCCCATAGCCAAGTTCTGAGTCCGGGGAATCCGCGAGGGTTCCGCTTGCCAGCAGGTTTTGAATCAGCGTTGCCCGTGTCCAGTCCGGCCTTGCCTCCCACAGTCCGGCGGCCAGAGCGGCAATCTGGGGACTGGTGAAAGAGGTACCACTGGAGGTATTTGTCTTGTCAGCCTGCCTCCATATGGTGACCCCGCTGCCGAAAGCGACAAGTTCCGGTTTGATACGGCCGTCTTTCGTGGGTCCAATCGAACTGAAACCTGAGCGGGTCAGGTTGTTATTGACCGAACCCACCGAAAGTATCCCGTCCGCGTCAGCCGGGGGCGTAAGGGTCTGCCAACTGCCATTTCCCTCGTTGCCGGCGCTGCTGACCACCAGGATACCTTTTTGTGCTGCCAGAGCCGCTCCCCGGGAGATTACAGCCGTCTTTCCGTCCAAATCTTCCGGGCTGTAATTCATCATCGGATCATCAAAATAGTTATAACCCAGCGAGCTGTTGATGATGTCAACGCCAAGGCTGTCCGAAAATTCCGCCGCCCTGATCCAGTTATACTCCTCTATCCTGTACTCCGAGGCAACATCCTCGGTAATGCAAAGAATATATTTTGCGCCATACGCCCCACCTACCAACGCGCCGGGCTTATGGGAGGCCATAAGCGACAGAGCGGCTGTACCGTGGGGGTCCGATCCAAAAACTTCGTCTGTATTGGGTGTTACGAAATTCTTCGTTGCAAGAATTTGATCATTTTCAAACAGGTGTTGCATCCCGGATATTTTGTCCGTGTTTTGAAATCCGGCGTCAAATACCGCAACAACCACCCCCGCGCCCGTGAAGCCAGCCTTATGCATTGCCGGAATTCCAAGAATACCGTTTTGAAATTCGTAGGAGGCTGCCTTGTCGGATCCCGGGAAAAAATTTTCATTATACTCCAGTTTTCCCGTCCGGCCGGCTTCCCCAGAACCTTTGGCCACAAGTGTTACGGACGCAACAAAAGGCAATTGCCCAAGTTCCCTCAGTTGATCTTCGCTGGCCACCACCAAAGAAGCATTGAGCCATTTGGAATGGTAGGAGATTTCTTCCACGAGACTTGAAATGACCTCCACATATTTGGAAGCAACCGGAAGATCCGTGCTGTCCACAGGAATATTTTCCCTCGCCCGTCTATCGAGGGCCGGGGGCAAAAGGAAGGCTTCCGGAGCATCCAGGCTGAAACTGGATTGGGGCTTGAACTTATAATGTACGGCATAGCGGTCCTGGGCAGACAAGGGGAAGGATGTTCCGAAGATCCACAGAAACACTAAGCAAAAAATAATTCTATCCATGGCCAATGAGCTCTAAATGAACAAAACGGCCAGTACTGATGATTTGTTCACCCACACAATCATTTCGTGTACAATAGGACAGTACCTCATAATAACTTTCCACCAAGCCAACTCCTTTAGCATATACCTCAAAGCGGTTGTCCCTCAAGGTAATCCGGTCGTCTTCCTCGCTTTGGACTACCTTGGCTGTCATATTAAAATCCTGACCGCCAACCGGATATTTTTCGTACAACTCCAGCGAAAAGATATTCTCAGGTAGGGCACTGTAAATGTTGCCGTCCCACCGTTGTCCGTCACTTGGGGGGAAAACGAGGCATGCAATGGCGACATTATCCACGGTCCTGATTAAGGTATTCTTGCTGACCCTATAAGCAAAAACTTTGTCCTGCCCCCAAGCTCGCCTGTCATCCGACCTCATCCGATGAACCAAAAAAACCTGCTCTCCTACTTCATTGAAATATTGGGAGGCAATGCTGTCCTTATAAAAAAACTGGTTGGTTTCCTGGTCTGATTCCCCAAAATAATTCGTTTCCAGAACTTTGTATTCCCACACCGCTCCGAGCCCCAAAGGTTGGTAATCCGTACCGGAACCGATCTGTGCCTCATCCAGGTCCTTACAGGATATCAGCAGCAACAAAAAAAACACCCACCTTATTTCAAGTACTGACATATACACGCGCATCGGCCCAAAATTACGCCATTTCAACTGAATCCTATGCCCATCTTATTTAAAAAAGATGTAATTTTAAAAATGGCTTTAAAGACAACTGTAAAAGTAAGTAAAATAAACAACTTGAGCGATGCCAGATACTGCGCGGGCATGTCGGTTCAGTTGATGGGGTTCAACCTGGAAGATCATGACCGGAATTATGTTTCGCCGGAAAAATTCCGGGAAATAACCTCCTGGCTATCCGGCCCTGAGTACGTCGGTGAATTTGAAAATACCCATCCCGATATGCTTCTTTCCACCCTTAGAGACTATGAGGTCAGTTATATCCAAATCAGGGAGCTGGCCCATTTACAAATGTTGCTCAACACGGGCTACCGGATCATTTTAAAACAAAACATCCGGGATGAAGAAGACATCAGGTACTTGACTTCGATAGCGCCCGGCCTTAAAGATAATGGCGTAACGCTTTTGCTTGAATCAGAAGCACTGGATTTGAATCCCGAAGTCCTCCAACTCATCCGTACCCTGGCGGAGTCCACCCCGGTCCTTCTTGGATTTGGCATTACTGCCGGCAATGTGGATGGGATACTGGTACAAACCGGCGTCAAAGGCATTGCGCTCCAGGGCGGGGATGAAATAAAACCCGGGATGGGGGATTTCGACCACCTGGCCAACATCCTGGAGTCGGTGGAAATGGAAGATTAAGGGAGCCTATTGAAGAAAGGGAAGGCTGCGTCGGACTTGTTGAAATTTGTAAAACAGAATACAAGCCCGTGCCCACACGGTCCCGGAACGGCACCTCACGCAAAAATTTACCCTCCAGGCTAAACCACATGATTTTATGTGGATAAACACCCAACAGAACCAATTCCTGGTTTACGATTGCTGCACCATCGAAATCCAGGTACTTCCCCGGACCTTCCCCGTAAGCAAAAATCCGAGCCAAATACTTTCCGGATTTATCGAAAATGTGGATACACTTGCATCCGAAAATACCCAGCGTAAAGATCTTGTTCTGGTGAAAAATAATTTTATTTAAACCAGCATTAAGCTGTGCATCATCCGAATCATCTTTCAACCAAATATACTCGGCTTCTGCCTCAAAGAACTCAGATAACTTTCCACTTCGCGATTTGGAGATATCTACCGAAACCAATTGCAATCCTTCCCTTTTTTCGTCAGATGAGGTTCCGTTATTACAGCTGACGATTAAGCCAAAAAAGAATACGCCAGGGATCCAAGAACAATATTTCAGATGGATTACAAATTTAAGGAGGAGGCGCTTTGGTGAAAATGGCTGGAGGTGTTTGGGATGTAGCGGCCAAAAAGAGGCAAAGTATAAGAACCTTTGCCTGATCCATTTGTAAATAGGGCTTCTTGTAAATCTTACAAAGATTTGATTGTCAGATAATTAGGCAACAATAATTTAACTCAAAAACCCCGAAAATAGTCCTTAAAAGGCTTTTTTCGGGGTTTTCTTTTTTGTATTTTAAGGTTGCAAATCAAAATACTATGAAAGATACGGCACAGCTCCAGATTTTCAAAGACTTCGACGGATATTCTCCAAAGTATCACTTTTTCAAGAATTCATTGTTCGGACAGATCCATGACTCCCTGCCCTGGGAAGAGCTTGCCTCCCTTTTACCAAAGGAGAATACAGGACCCGGTGCCCCCAAGTGGTTTGATGCCAAGGGGATGTTCGCACTGATGTTCCTGAAGGCCTATCTCAACGTCAGCGACAGACAGCTGATAGAAAGGTTCAACACCGACTACAGCCTCCAGATGTTCTGCGGCAAGCTCCTGGCCGAGGACAAACAGATCAGGGACACCACCATCATGACCAGGGTAAGGAAATATATTGAGGAGCACTGTGAATGGGAGCGGATCCAGTCGGTGCTGCTCGAACACTGGAAAAGGGATGTGAACAACAGCCACGTACTTCTTATGGATGCCACCTGCTACGAAAGCTACATCCGTTTTCCCACGGATGTCAAGCTGCTGTGGGAGAGCTGCCATTGGGTCTTTGAAAAACAACTCTTTAGGCTGTGCAGGGTCTTCGGGATCAAAAGGCCCAGGTCAAAGTACACAGAACAGAAGAAAAGACAG
>DATGOS010000392.1:0-2296 GCA_035305725.1 Cyclobacteriaceae bacterium | reverse complement strand
AATCTTATGTTCGCTCAAAAATTCTTAAACGTGCCAACTTATTGGAGGCCTTACGCTTTGTTTTCTGTTTTTTTCCTCAGTTTTCTCACCTTATTTACATTTGATTCCCTGGCCCGACAGGATGATGAAGGCTCCTCATTTACAGCCCGGCTGGTAAATCTGGAAGCCGAAACAAAAGATCCGTTTCGCTTCACGGCCACCTTGCGAAACGGAAGCGAAGCAATCCAGATGTATGATTTAAAGGCGTCCTTGCCCGACGGGTGGGTCGCCCTTTTTCGGGTGCAGGGAAGCCAGGTCGCCGGGCTGAGGTTGGAGCCGGGCGCTTCCCAGGATATCTCTATCGAGATTAAAGCCGCGCCTTTAAGTGAACCCCGCAAATATGAAATAGCGGTCACTGCCACTTCCCCCGACGAAACGCTGCAACTGGACCTGGAGGCCGTGGTAAAGGGAAACCATCAACTTGAAGTCACTACGCCTTCCGGGCGGCTTAATGATGACATCACGGAAGGCAAAAGCAAGCAAATTATACTGACCGTCAAAAATACCGGAACCCTGCCGCTTGAGGGGCTGGAGTTTTCGGCAAGGACACCGTCACAATGGACGGCAACATTTCAGCCTTCTGAAATTCAGCGTTTGGAGCCGGCAGAAAGCCAGGAAGTCACCGCTACGCTCAATGTACCCGACAAAACCATTGCAGGGGATTACCTCACCACTTTTACCGCCCGCAACGACCAGGCAAATGCGGATACCACCTTCCGAATGACTGTAAAAACCTCTCTTCTTTCAGGATGGATCGGCATCCTGGTTATTTTAGCGGCTTTGGGAATGGTGTATTACCTCGTCCGAAAGTACGGAAGAAGATAAGGATTGCCATGGGAGAAAATATCATTGAACTGGAGGGACTGACAAAAAACTACGGTTCTATGAAGGCCGTGGATAATCTTTCCCTGTCCATTAAAAAAGGAGAAATCTTTGGATTGCTCGGCCCTAATGGCGCCGGCAAAACCACGACCATCCTGATGATGTTGGGGTTGTCGGAACCTTCCGCGGGCAAAGCCTGGGTGTGCGGCGTGGATGCCACCAAAAATCCGATTGCCATAAAAAGGAAGGTAGGGTATATGCCTGATAGCCTGGGGTTTTATGGCAACATGACAGCCCTGGAAAACCTGAAGTACATTGGAAGGCTCAACGGAATAGATGAAGGGGAAGTAGAGGAAAGGGCGATAAAAACCTTGTCCCTCGTCGGCCTGGAAAAGGAAATCCATAAGAAAACAGCGGCATATTCCCGGGGGATGAAACAACGTTTTGGCCTGGCCGACGTGTTGATCCGGGAACCGGAAGTCATCATATTGGATGAACCTACCCTGGGTATTGACCCCAGCGGGATCAGGGAATTTCTTGCCCTGATTCGTCAGCTCAGCAGACAACAGGGGCTTACCGTGCTCTTGTCGTCCCATCACCTGCATCAGGTGCAGCAGGTCTGCGACCGGGTGGGTATTTTTGTTGAGGGAAGACTGCTGGTACAGGGAAATATTAAGTCCTTGGCCCGAAAGTTATTTGACGAGGAATCGTATTTGATTTCGGTAAGCTTAAAAAACCCTTTGCCCGACCCTGTATCTTATCGAATTGATCTCCTGCAGTTGCCGGGAGTCAAACAGGTTGAAATAGCGGAAAACACCGTTAACCTTTCCTGTGTTGAAGAAGTCACCCCAGACATCGTCCGTTTTTTGGTACATAAGGGCTTGGACATCACCGGGGTACATCTGAAGGAATTTGGCCTGGATGAGATTTACCAGCGCTATTTTGAAAATCAATCTACAAATAATGTTTCCGATGAAAAGCACACTGATTCACTTCAAAGACCTTTTTTCAAGAGAAGCAACCACTGAACATTCTTTACATCGGCGAAATGCCTCTCCTTTTTGGGTGATGGTGCGCAAAGAAGTAGGCGACCATATCCGGAGCTGGCGTTTGATTGTGATGTTGATCCTGATTGTGCTCACCTTTTTGGGCACCATGTCCATATCACTTAGCAACATCAGAAGTGCAGTCGGCAACCTGCAGGATCCAGACCGGGTATTTGTTTACCTCAAGTTGCTTACCACCTCCGACGGCACGTTACCGACCTTCCATACCTTTATCAGCTTTCTCGGACCATTGCTGGGCATCTCACTGGGTTTCGATGCGGTAAATGCGGAACACAATAACCGGACTTTGATCCGCCTGATGGCGCAGCCTGTCTATCGCGACAACCTGTTGCTCGCCAAGTTTACTGCGGCGTTGATTGTGGTCGGTG
>DATGOS010000391.1:0-2870 GCA_035305725.1 Cyclobacteriaceae bacterium | reverse complement strand
CTCGTTAAAATCATACTCAAACAGGCCATGTGTGCTTCCCCATAAGGCGGCAGTGCGCTGGTGCAGGTCGTCAAAAAACGGCCAGGTGCCGAGTTGTGGAACGGCTACCACGCTGTCCTGCACACCGTTATAGATCAGGGTGGATCCCCGGGCGGCGTGAAGGGCATAAATTTTTGCCGGCCGGTCTCCCAAAAAAGACAGCGAGCGGTACGGTAGGCCCTGGCACATGGGTTTACTGTTGTCCCAATAGCCTTCCGGTTTGTCCAGATTGCCGCCGCCAGAAAGCACGACTGCATGTAGCCGCGTTTCCACCGCGCCTGCCAAGGCCATAACCATGGAGCCCATGGAATGGCCTATTGCTGCAATCCGGTCCTCATCAACTTCTGGACGCTCCCTCAGGTAGGTTACCGCCTGCATCACTTCTGTCATCATCAATCCACCCATTCTTTGCCCCAGTTCCGGAGGGTCCTGCCGTACATCATGGGCCCGTGTACCTGAGCGGCGGTGGATATTGCGCTCCCCCTCGCCGATCGGATCATAAGTAAGTACGACGGCACCTGCTTTGGCGTACATTATCCCGGCGTAATAAGCATACCAGGAATATTTGTCTCCTCCGTGCCCGTTCACGATGAAGATGGCTGGAATCTTACCTGCCGGCCGGGGCTCCGGAAGATAAAGGATGGCGGGGACCTTCATGCCAAACAGGGTTTTGTAGCTGATCCGCTCCGCACGTACACCCTGAACAGGCCGGAATTCCCCATGAACTTCCGCGCCAAGCGCGGGAAGTGTTTCGGGAACAAATAAGGCTGACCGAATTTGTCCCCGCCACTCCCGCGCTTCCGCAGGTTGCAAATTTTGTGCGGTAACCTGGCCTGTCTGGAAACTGACGAATAAAATAAAAATCAAAAATCTCAGCACCATATCAGGTAAGTAAAAACTTGCATATTATAACAACCGCCAAGTAGCGGCAGGTTTTCTTTTCAAATTGCCCAAGGTGGATTTTTAATCCTCTGCTTAGGGCTTTTTGCCTTACAAATCGGCTACCATCTTGTTATAGACAGCAATCTGCTCCTTCATCGCAGCCAATGGATCTTCGGGTACAGCCCCTTCCTCCAACAGGATCCAGCCATTATAATCGTTTTCTTTCAACAGCGCAAACAACTCCCCGTATGGATAGTCTCCCTTATCCAAAGTATGTACATGGACGGTATCGCCGATCCATTGCTTGACCATGTTAAAGTTCTCCTGAAGTCCTGGAGGGTTCAGGTCCACTGGATTACTGTTCCAGCAGATTTTCACATTGTCCTGGTCCACCTGGTCGAAGATAGCCTTCATGTTGGGCAGCTCGGCGGTAAATTTGCCGTGGGCTTCCACCCGGATCAGTTGGTTGTAATCCCTGGCAAACGCGCCCACCTCGTTCAGCGCAGTGGCAATCTGTGCAATGGTCTTTTCCCTGGATACATCGGGCGGAAGGGTGTTTGGCTTCACCTTCAGTCCGGTACCGCCAATGTCGTAACAAAGCTTCACATATTCTTTCGACTGTTCAATGTTCCGGCGGAGTTCCTCCGGATCGGGGCTATGGTACTCATAATTGGATCCGTATCCCACACAGGTGACGTCGCTGTCGGCAAATCTTTTTTTCACCTCCTCCCGTTCTGAGGCACTTAAAGAAGTTTCTACCCCGTGGGCATTTTGCGTCCTTAGTTCCACCGCTTTATAACCGGCTTCTTCGCAGTTTCTGATTAAGGTGGGAAGGTCCCAGTCCCTGCCCCAATTGTAGGTAACCAGGCCAAATTCCATCCCCGGTTTGGCTGTGGCGGAACAGGAAAAAAGCATTGGATTCATGACGGCCATGCCCAAGCCGGTGAGCCCGGAAATTTTAATAAAATCTCTTCTGTTTCTTTTCATTGATGTATGGTTTTACTAGACTTCATTAGGGACTACGTAGGGGGACCTGTCTTCCCTACGCAACAGGGTATCCGCTTCAGGATCATTGACGAATTTTTCGTATTCACCCATAAATTTTAGCTGTCGGCCAAGCCTGTAGGAAATATTGGCCAATAATGGAAGTGCGGATGAATAGAATCCTTCCCGGAGTTCACTGTTCAAATCCGCGGAATTCCCCGAACGAAGCGCTTCCAAAAAATTGGCCCAATGGTTTCCGCCGTCACCCCCTTCGGAACTGGCAAACGGCTTTTTTTCCCGGCCTTTAAATGCGTTCCAGGAGTTACCGTAAATCTCCAGCCATCCCTCAGTGCCGAAAAAGAGATTCCCCAGTTCCTGACCCTTGCTGCCTTCCTGGTTGGTATAACGGCCGCGCGCTTCAAATTCCAACATCTTTCCGTCATCGTACTTGAACACGGCCGTTTGGATATTAGGTGTTTCCTGAGAGGTTTTGTCATGGCCGTAGGTTTCTACCTCACCGTAGACCATTTTCCCCGGCGTAGCTTCACCGGGTTTGGCCTCGTCTTGTCGGAATCCGTACAGACCACCCGCCGAATATACCGTTTCGGGATGTTCATGCTTGTTCATGCCCCAGCGCGCGATGTCCAACTGGTGCGGACCCGTGTTTCCGGTATCGCCGTTGCCGGTATCCCAGTACCAATGCCAGTTGTAGTGGCTTCTCTTCTCATTGTATGGCCTCCAGGCTGCCGGACCAAGCCAACGCTCGTAATGAAAGCCGGACGGCGGTTCGCTGTCCCTGGCCATCCCGTAGGAGTCCCGGGCCTTGAAACACAATGCCCGGGCCATATATATATCCCCGATACCGCCTTCGTGCAGCAGTTTGATGGCACTTCGTACGCCGGGAGACGAGCGGTTGTTCAATCCTACCTGAACGATACGATTGTACTTTCTTGCAGCCTCGATCA
>DATGOS010000390.1:0-5620 GCA_035305725.1 Cyclobacteriaceae bacterium | reverse complement strand
CATTCTGATCTTTTCCGGCAAAATGCCTTTCATGCTCTCCCTCAGGATGTATTTTGTGATGCCTTTTCTAATAGCCCATGTGTCCGCGCTTGCCAGTGTCTTCTCTACCAGCCGGTAATCCAAAAACGGAACTCTGGCTTCCAGCGAGAAGTGCATAGAATTCAAGTCCTCCCATTTCAGCAAATGCTCAAGTTTGTTTTCGAAATGATCCAACAAGGAATCCTTCAACGTTTTTGAACCATAGAGCTTTCCGGAGATGGCATTGGTGCTGCTATACTTTTTCACGAATTCAGCATCCATATAACCTTTTTCTCCCACGCGGACTTTTGTTCTGAATTTTTCCGGAAGAAGAAAAAACAAAAACGACTTTAGCCCGTAGAGGCTCCGGTGACGAAATAAATAATTCATTATTTCACTGGAAAGGCCTGCGATCTTGCCATTTCTCCACAGGTCCTTGAAATAAAATCCGAAAAAATAGTGGTAGCCCGCAAGTTCCTCATCCGCACCCTGTCCGTCAAGTGTTACCACCACATGTCCCTTTGCGAGCTCCATCACCTTGTACTGGGCATAGGGAGAAGTGGACGGAATGGGTTCGGCATGGGCGACAATAAATTCCATAAGATCATTCTCCAGTGTTTTTGCATCGGGGGAGGTAAAATGCATGTTTTTTAGGAGCGGTCTGTATTCATTGATGAATTCCTTTTCATCTCCCACCTGGCCTTTTTCATATACTGCGGAAAAGGTCTCCAAATCCCGTTTATCATAATCCTTCAATAAGACGGATACGATGCTTGAAGAATCCAGCCCCCCACTTAAGCAAACGCCTACCGGCACATCACTTCTCAGCCGCAAGCCTACGGCGGAGCTGAACAGCTGTCGAAACTCTTTCGGATCTTTAAAGCCTTGGGTACTGGACACCCGCTCCTTCAGGTTATACCAGCGTTTCATGGAGATCTGGCCGTTCTCTAGTTTCAGCGTTGTCCCATGCTGAAGCTTCTTTACTTCCTGGAAAAAGGTCTCTTCGGTCTGGTCTGTCCTGCTGAAAGCCAGGTAGTCAAAGATACTCTGGTAGTTGGCCTTGGGTCGGCTTTCCATTAAGGTAAACAAAGGCGGTATTTCGGAACAAAAGGCAAAAAAGTCTTCGTTCACCATGTAATAAAACGGTTTTATGCCGTACCTGTCCCTGGAAGCAAACACTGTCCCCTCCTCCCTGTCATAAACGACCATGGACCACATGCCGTTAAAATGATTCAAACAGTCTTCCTTCCAAAAGACGTAGGCATTTAAAAGAACTTCTGTGTCCGTTTTTGTCTTAAACCTAACCCCCTGGTCCTGAAGTTCCTTTCTCAACTCCAGATAATTAAATATCTCCCCGTTAAATACCAGAACGTATCGCCCATCTGATGAAACCATCGGCTGGCATCCGTCAGGACTTAAATCAATAATGCTTAGGCGTACAAACCCCAGCCCTACAGATCCCTCGATAAACACCCCTTCATCGTCCGGCCCACGGTGCTTCATCTGCCGCATCATTGCTCTTAACGACGATTCCTGAGGCGATTCATTATTGAATTGGACGATACCGGCAATTCCACACATAATTCAAAGTTTTTGGTAATATGAAAAGGTAAAAAGGTAAATGACTGTGCAATACCTAGGAGGAGCTATTTAGTATTTTCTCCTTTTTAATAATGTTTAGCACTTTGTCAGAATATATTTCGGCACCCGCTTCATTGAGATGTGTCGGGTCGTCAAAATAGTTTGCGTTTCTCAAAAACAAGCTGTCTTGATGAAAACTGATAAAGGGCACGTTCAACTCCCGGCAAATATCCCTTGCAATCCTTATGGTTTGTGGCTCTTCCAGGTATTGTCTATAGGAAGGGGAAACAAACACATAGACCTTTTGGTCTGCCGCCTTTGCATCTTTAAGGAAGCCGACAAAGGCAGCTACTTCCAGGCTGTCGATCGCCTCGGCATCCTCAAATACAGTCAGTTGTAGGTTTCGCCGGACAACCGGAATGGGTTCGTATCCTTTTTCCATATTGTCTTTTTTAGGGAACAGATTGTCCTTGATGATCGTCAAAACCTTCGAGTTATATCGGTACAGATAGGAGATCGCCTTTA
This sequence comes from Cyclobacteriaceae bacterium, assembly GCA_035305725.1. Classification (GTDB taxonomy): domain Bacteria; phylum Bacteroidota; class Bacteroidia; order Cytophagales; family Cyclobacteriaceae; genus DATGMS01. Next base: position 3,496 of record DATGOS010000390.1, on the reverse strand, counting down.
TTTCCTCAAATGGACTTTTCAGGTTCACGATGTCCTGTATTTCTTCGTGTTCCGTATAATGGGGCAACAGTTCAGACAGACGGTCATAAGAATCCTGGCTCTTGTCGAATTCGTTAATATTGAGATCCAGAATGAGGATTCCAGAGTCCTTTTTGCGGTGCAACACACTTTTCAGCACCGCCCAGGAGTAAAGAATCCCCTGCCCATCCTTGCCGGTATTGTAAAAGGAAGTGTTGGGCAAGTCGTCAAATGATTCAGGATCATAGTGGTGTTGGGCTCTGGAAGACCCAAAAACCATAATATCCGTATCCGCATGTTCGATGGAAAAGGTAGTATGCTGCTCCGGAGTAGGAATATCAATTTCCTCATAAAAATGTTCCAGTACCTTCCCCAAAGAAAAATCCACCACAAAAACGATCAGCAAAAAGGCCGTCAGTTTTTTTAAGAATATCCCAAATTGGCTTTTCATGCGACGTTAAAACTGAAAATAGATGAATTGTCCGCCATCAAATACCCCGATCATCAAGATTATCACCACCAGAACGGTATAAGTTGAATACCTTATCTCAATTTTTGGATGTTCAAACAAGCTGACCCTTGGATAATATTCCCGCATATATTCCACAGCCATCAATAGAATAATCCCAAAAAACGCATAAAACAAATAAGACCCGTTCCCGCCAAAATAAGGCATTTCAGGAGCCGAAAAAAGTCCTGCAACTATGGTGAAAGCGTCGTTTAGGCTGTTTGCCCGAAAAAAAATCCAGGCAAAATACACTAAAAGGAAATTTGTAGCAATGCCCAAGACGTTAGCAAAAGAGGAATTGGCGTTTTGCATTAACAACAACTGAGACATTCGCGGAAACTGCCGCTTGAACGAGTTGCTGCCGATCAAAAATAAGCCATGCAGCAAGCCCCAAAAAACAAATGTCCAGTTCGCTCCGTGCCAGATCCCACTGATCAGGAAGGTGATGAGTAGATTTAGTTGCCACCGCGGAAAGGAAACCCTGTTTCCCCCCAAAGAAATGTACACATAGTCCCGAAACCATGTGGACAAAGAGATGTGCCACCTGCCCCAAAATTCGCTGATTGACTTCGCAAAATAGGGGTGGTTAAAGTTGGTCATTAAATTAAACCCCATCACCTTGGCCGCGCCAATGGCAATGTAAGAGTAGCCCGCAAAATCGCCGTAAATCTGAAAGCAGAAAAAGAACGTGGCCAGGAGCATAGAAGTGCCATTGTGGTGTTCCACATTGTTATAGACGCTGTCTACGTACAGGCTGAGGCGGTCAGCCACCACCAACTTCATAAAATACCCCCACAGCATTAGCTTAAGCCCCTGTACAACCCGATGATGCTCAAAATGATGGACCTTATAAAACTGGGGCAAAAGGTTTTTTGCCCGCTCTATGGGGCCGGCTACCAGTTGAGGAAAAAAAGAAACAAAAACGGCGTAGATCCCGAAATGTTTTTCGGCTTTTAAGTTTCCCCTATATACATCAATGCTATACCCTACGGCCTGAAAAATATAAAAGGAAATGCCTACCGGCAGCAGCAACGTCAGGTTGGGCACTTCCCATCTTAAATTGTAATGACTTAAGAGGGCAAAAATAGATTCGTTTATAAAATTGAAATACTTAAAGAAAAAAAGTATCCCAAAATTCAACAGCAGGCTTAAAACCAGGAAAAACTTCTTCCTTTTTTTGGTACCCTCCTTTTCAATAAGTAACGCACAGCCATAAGTAATTAGGGTGGAACCGAGCAACAACAGTGCGTACACCGGCTGCCAGTTCATATAAAAATAGTAGCTTCCCGCCAACAACAAGACCCATCTGAACCGATGAGGCAGGATAAAATAAAGCAGACAAATCGTAGGGAAAAAGAGCAGGAAAGAAAACGAATTGAAGAGCATGCCTTTTAACTTCGAGAAGTTACTGTTGTTGGGAAAAAACTATAATTCAGTCAGCTTTAATAGCCTCCTCATCATGATCAAATCCCCTCGCCGCCAAGGCCCTGCACACTCTTTTATCTTTGCTCCTTAGGATAGCGGATTCTATAGTATGCCCGCCCCGGGAATTAATTTCCTCGAGCACCCCTTCCAAAAATTCCTTTATGCGGCTTTCTCCCTTTGGATGGAAATACAGATTCATCAATTCCAAAGGCGCTCCCCCATCATTGGTTTCAGTCTTTCCGGCCCGCCCCGGGGGCACGGGCTTCTGTTTCCACATACAACAAAGCAACCTGCCACCCTGGTTAAAGGTATAAAATTCCTGTCCGGCTTCCAGTCTTTTCATGGCGTCCTCCAAAAACTCCCATTTTGTAAGCAATGTCCCTCCTGGCTCAAAGTCGAGTAAATCCTTCAGCACATTCAAGTTGATATGCAGCGCCGGGTTTTTTTGGAGGTCTTTATTGGAGTGAAGATGAAAACTCCTTACCGCACCGACTTCTCCAAATATTGAAGTAGAAGACAGCACCGCGGAAAGTGATTTCGTTTTTTTTACGATCTTAAGTTTTTCGGATGCGATTAACATTTTGTTTTTCGCGCTTCTCTGTTGATATCGGTTGATACCCATCCGGTTGAACAGTACCTTAAGCTTTTCGGCAACCGAAAACTTCAATTTGCTTATGTTCTGAGCGTGGGTACCTTGAAAAGTAAACTTATAGGATTGAATATGTTCGGTGGCCAATGTTTCCTTGTAGGGGTCGGATCCAGGTGTAAGGTCAAAAACTTCATATCCCTCATCCGCCAAAAGCTGCCCCAGCATCAAAAAATGCAAAATGCCCGGAGAGTGTTTTGCATGGGCGGGTGAATGGGTATTTATTCCCTGCAAGTGTACCCAGCGGCCGCTGATGGTCCCCACATTGGAAGCAATAATTTCGTCATCTACTTTCAATACGGTGGCATGTAGAAGGCTCCGTTCAAACAGCCCCAGAAGAAACTTTTTGGCAATGGGATTATTGTGGTAATAACTGGCATTGTATACAGCGCCTTTTCTAAAGTCGTTCTGTTGGGCCAGTTCGTCAAAAACTTCGGTGAACGCTGAATAATCCGTAATTCGTTCAAACCTCAGTTCGCCCATCCTTTTTAACCGGTTTACCTTTTCCCTTTTGTTTTTCTTGCGAAGCTCCGTATCCAGTACTTCCCGGTTGATACGCATGATCGGGTGCTTGACAGGCTGCACCCAGACGTTTTTGTGCCAGGAATGGTCAGAAGCCCATGACAACGGTGTTTGTTCCGGCAGGTATTTTAATTGAAGCTTATGCCCGGGGAACCGTCCCCTGATCTCCCTAAGGGCATTTTCGATAAAGCGGTCGTTGCCTGCGGTTGTGGAAATCCAGACTTGGTACTCCGCCTGGTTTGCCCCCGCAGCGGACAATTCTTTGTTTTGTCCCCGGAAAAGGGGCAACAGTCCGGCAAGCTTCTTGTTTTCAAAGCCGACAACGAGTATCGGTGTATATTGTTGATAAGTTTGATACCACAGTTGCACAAAATCCA
>DATGOS010000389.1:0-7567 GCA_035305725.1 Cyclobacteriaceae bacterium | reverse complement strand
TTTGTCAAATTCCGGGTTGGTATACAGGCTTCGGACCTCAAGTTCCAGGATGACGCCATCATCATATTCAAAAGTGGCGGTCTGGAAGTTCGGTATCTCCTGGTCAGAGTCCCAGCCATAAAAACCGCCAGTGCTATGGATTTTGTTGGGATGTACCCGTTTATTTATGCCCCAGCGCATCAGGTCCATAAAATGGGTGCCGTTGTTGCCAAACTCCGAAGTACTGGTATCCCAGTACCAGTGCCAGTTGTAGTGAAACCGGTTTTCGCTAAAGGGGCGGTAAGGAGCCGGGCCCAGAAACTTATCCCAGTGCACGCCTTCGGGTACAGACACGTGCTTGGTATGCCCGATGTTTCCCCGGTGGCCATAGACAACGGACCTGGCCATGTAAATTTTTCCCAACTTTCCCTCATGTAAGAATTTGACCGCTTCTTTGGCCACTTCATTGCTTCTGTTTTGGGTACCCACCTGAACCACACGGTTGTACTTTCTGGCCGCATCCACCATCTTCCGTCCCTCGTCAATATTATAGGAAACGGGCTTTTCCACATATACATCCTTTCCTGCCTGACAGGCCCAGATAGTCTGTAGGGCATGCCAGTGGTCCGGGGTGGCTATGGATATTGCATCGATTTCCTGATCATCCAACAGCTGCCGGAAATCAACCACAGTCCTGGGCGTGTTCCCTCCGAATGTCTGCACATTTTTCACGGCCTCCGGAAACAGCCTTTCATCAATGTCACACAATGCCGTCACCCGCACATTGGGCATTTGGCAATAATTCACATAATGCCCTCCGCCGCCATACATGCCTCCCTTGCCCCGGATGCCCACGACGGCAACGTTGATGGTATCGTTCTGGCTTTGCTGTGCGAACCCGCTGTTTATGGACGGCACGGATAGTATTGCGCCTGCGGCAGCGGTGGCTGAGGTTGTTAAGAATTCCCGACGGTTTGTCAATTTCATAATTAAAGGTCCTTTTAGGTTACTGATCCGGGCAAAGCCTGAATTTAGGAAATAAATTTCTGCCGTCAACTCCCCTAAGCATAAAATTTTACGGTTACTTGCCCGCCAAGCGCAATTTACATCCTCTGAGCGGATGGCGCCAAATAAATGAACAGGAATGGACCGGATGGCAAACCTGTTCAAAATTTATAATTAACCGTAGCAAAATGCCGGACCTCCTTTACCAACCGGGATTCTGCCCAAGTGCTGGATTAAACAGCCTGTCGGTTTCCGGAATGGGATATAAATAATGCTTTTCCTCCCACACTCTGGGATGGTTCCAGAACCATAAGATTTCCCCGTGGTCGCCATTGCTTAAAATTCTTGGATTGACGCTTCCGTCTTCTGTGGTCTCGGCCACGTTTAGGTATTCAACGCCGGGAATAACTTCATTGGGAAGGGAATTTTGGTAAAAAGCTACATCAAGATCCCCATCCTCATTTAAATCCATGGGAAGATTAAGGGCTGGAACATAAATGCCATTAAACACCTTTTCCATAAGTTCACCTTTTTTCCACCTCACCAGGTCGTAAAACCTGAACCCTTCCATCACCAGCTCAATCCCCCGTTCCCTTCTTATTTCCAATAAGGCAGGGTCGGATATTTCGGGAAAGTAATATTCCTGTAAGTAGGAATCAGCCACGATTGGGACGTTGTTTAATCCGCCGGTTATTCCGCCACGAGCACGCAATGTCCCCACCGTCTTTGCCCAATCGGCATCAGTAAGGGTCCCCAGTTCCGCCTTTGCCTCTGCAAAGTTCAACAGGATCTCAGCATATCGAATGATAGGCAGGGAACTTGTCGTCAGCGTCCAGGTATCTTTGATCATATCATCCTGAACAAGTTTTATGGGATGATAACCCGTATTTGTATAATCAAAACTTGGGGGCATTATTATGGTTGTTCCCCCACTGATCCGGGAATATCCCTCCGTCCGGATCGTCTGGCTCAACCTCCTGTCCCTGTCCCTGACTTCTTCAGAAAAAACCGTGGTCTCCCATCCTGGTGTATTGGTAAAGGGGGTGCCATCCAGGTTCAAATAGGTATTGACAAAATCCCTGGTCAGGTTAAACCCGATACCTGTTGTGGAACTGGTATAATGCCAATTGGCAGCATGCATCACAGAAAGAGACTCATTGGCAATCCAGGCCAAAATCACTTCCGAAGCCACCGGGGACTCACTGACAAACAGGTCCCTATAAGATGCGGCCGGACCGGAACCGGTATGAATCTGATAGTGCCCGCTCTCCATGACGGCCTCAGCAGCAGTAACTGCTATGGCCAGCAAGTCATCCGAAGTATCTTCCAGTCCATAATTTGTATGATATTTCCTAAACGTCCCCTCAAACAAGGCAACTCTGGATAAAAACGCATGGGCAACATTTCTGGTAATCAAACTTCTGGTAGGATCAGGGGCGGGTTTTAGATAGGTGGTGGCGTAATTTAAATCCGCAATCACGGAATCCATGACCAATGTGCGGGGATCTCGGGCATTATACAGAGCCGGGTCATCGACATCCAGCGCTTCTCCGATCCAGGGGACATCCCCAAACCGTTTTACTTTGTCAAAGTAAAACCAGGCTCTGAAAAACCTGGCCAGGGCCTGGTAATGCTGCCTCACTTCCAGTGGAATGTCCTCATCATCGTTGTTGACAATGAAATGGTTGATGTTCCTTAATTCACTCCAGCTCCATCCCGAACTTTCATTGGCCGAAAAAGCCCCGGGTGACAAGTATAGGGTAATGTCCCTTCTTGATCCATAATCCGAAATATAGTCCCCTGTAAAAATATCCATAGCATCGGGAAGAACATTATAAAATGAATAGCTGTACAATTGCAAGCCACTTTCACTGCCGAAGACAGGCGCTGCACCTACGGCATCCTGGGGAAGTTCCTCAAGAAAATCCTCATTACATCCTATTAAAACAAAGCTTATCAATGCACCTAATATTGCTGTATTTTTCATGATTATCTTGATTTTTTATTTAAAAGGTAACCGAGATTCCGACGGTGACAGCACCCAAAATGGGATAGTTGTAGGCATCTCCGGCATTATAGGTGGCACTGGGACGTACGATGGAATCCGAGCGTCTGATGTTTTCCGGATCTACGTCCCTGGTTCTTTTGTAGAGTGGAGACCATGACCATAGGTTTTCGCCACCGATAAATATTCTTGCAGCTTTTGCCTCTATTTTGTTGGCAAAGGTATGCGGTACGTTGTACCCGATCTGTAAATTCTTCAGGCGTACATAAGCTACATTCTGTACATATTTGGTCTGCGGTGCCAATGCACTTCCGGGGACATCACTCCCAAGGCGGTTGTGGCCCCTATATCTGGGAAAATAGGAGTCGGGATTCTCCTCTGACCAGATGATGCCGGGCTCGAGGTGCCAACTTGGAATCGTATTATAGGTACGGTTGTATTGCCCCCAGAAAATTGACGCCCCTGCACTGGGATACCAGTCCTGCTTGCCTACGCCCTGAAAAAAGAGGTTGATAAAAAAGTTGTTCCAGTCAGCACTTATTTGGGCTCCGTAAGTATACCTCGGAAGGGAATTTCCTATAATTTGCCGGTCCCCTGGATTATCAAGGGTGTTATCGCCGGCATTAATTACCCCATCCCCATTTAAATCCCTAAACTTCACATCCCCGGGGAGCAGTATCCTCCCGTCAGACTGCCGGATAAACGTCTGGTCAGCATGGTTTTCTATATCATCCATAGAGGTAAAAAATCCTTCTGTGACATACCCCCACATCTCCCCGACCGTCTGTCCCTCATAATAATCCGTCAGCCTGTATTCTGGATTGTTGTACTTAAGAATTTTCGATTTGTTGTCCGCGATGTTCAGCCGGATGGAGTAATTCAAAAACTTGTTGTCCACGGAGAAATTGTCCCCCCAGTTCAGGACCAGCTCCCAACCTCTGGTCTCTAAATCGGCATAGTTTCCTCTCGGGGGATCTGCACCGAACACAGCGGGAAGCGTTGGTCCGGTCGTAAACATGTCCGTGGTTTTTCGGATATAAGCATCCCCAACAAACTGCAGCCTATCAGAAAAAAAAGAAATGTCCAGGCCGATATTCTGGGTCGTGGACGTCTCCCAGGTAAGGCCCGCCGGTAATATGGTCGGCAACCTGGTATAAGAAGGACGGGTGCCTCCCAATACCCGGGAGTGCTGCGCGGAAACTGAATACAATTCCTGGAATCTATAAGCGCCAATATTGCCGTTTCCCAATGATCCATAGGAACCCCGGATTTTTATATCCGACAAAATCCTGTCAGAAACATCCCACCAGGGTTCCTCAGTCAATCTCCAGCCCAGCGATAAAGAAGGAAAAAATGCATACCGTTCATAGGTGGGGAACTTCGAAGATCCGTCGTACCGTCCGTTAACCTCCAGAAGGTACCTGTCGTCATAGATGTAATTTGCCCTAAAAAAGGCCCCTAAGGTTCTCCATCGCTCATAGCCCCCCTGAATGTTCATATTTTCACCTATAGCAAGATTCAGGTCTTCAGCATCAGGAAACAACAAACCATCCCTTCTGGCAAACAAGCGGGAATATTGGGAATCTTCATAATTTGCGCCCACCATTAATTTGTAATAATGCCTCTCATCGACAAAATCTTCAAATTCCCCATATAAATTTGATGCGATATAGCTGGTGGTCCTGGAAACATTCTCCAAATCATTTTTATTCGCACCAAGCCATTCAATAGCCCCTGGTCTTACGCTGTAAGGAACAGGCACCCTGGTGGTCTGCTCATTCTCGGACACATGTGTAAAGGTAAAATCTCCGTTAATCCTGAGTTTGTTTTCAAGAAAGGTGGCAGTCACCCCTGTAGTATTCCTAAATCTATTGACCTTCTGATCAATGGCGTTTTTTCCATACCAAAAATCACCCACCCCATAAGCGGCGGAATAGGTCAGGGTGCCATCAGGGTTGTGCAGGGGAGCCATGGGGAAATGTTCGAGGGCGATCATTGCCCACGGCCCCACTTGCTCTCCCGCCCCGTCTATGGGATAATGGTAGTTTCTGTTCGAATATTCAAAATTATTGTTGATCTCCAACCAGGGCAGCACCTCTATGGACCCCTGGGCCCTTAGATTGCCCGTTCTGTAATCGTCGGAATTGTACCGGAATAAGCCTTCCTGAAAAAAGTACCTCCCCGAAAGATAAAAGGAGGTTTTGTCCGAGCTTCCGGTAAAATTCAAGTTATGCTCTGTGACGCCCAGGGAGCTTTTTTGTAATTCTTCATACCAGTTGGTACTATAAAAATAGCGGTATTCACCGGTTTCCGGATCAATATCCACCCTGGGCAAACTCGGATCCTCCGACCTTCTCTTTAATTCAGCCAGATATTCCGGGGAAAACCTTATGGTTTTATTTACACCCAGGGGCGGTGTGGCATAATCGGTTCTTCCCAGATGTGCTTCATTAAACATCCTGGCAAAAGTGTATCCATCCGTCACGTGATCGAAGGTTGTCGTAGGCCGTTTCCGGGAATAATTTGTTGAATAGGTAATCTGCATCCTATCTTCAGGAGCCTTTTTGGTGGTAATCAATACCACGCCAAATGCCCCCCTGGCACCATAAATTGAGGCTGATGCCGCATCCTTCAATACGGTGACGCTTTCAATATCGTTTGGGTTGAGCATGCTGGGATCCCCTTCCACGTTGTCGATCAACACCAAAGCATTACCCCCTGCCCCAATGGAAGTCGTACCCCTGATATTTATGGCTGGAGCGCCGGAGGGATTTCCGTCCATCATACGGATATTGACATTGGGCAATACACCTTGCAAACCCTGATTCAAATTAGTCATCGGCCGGTTTTCAAAAACTTCCGAAGATACCTGATCCACCGCGCCGGTAAGATTCCCCCGTCTTTGCGTACCATAACCCACCACTACAACTTCTTCCAAAGAGGACATATCCGTATTAAGAGTGACATCGATCTGAGACCGGTTGTCCACCGGAACCCTCATGGCCTCATAGCCTATATAGGAAAAAACCAAGATGGCATCTTCGGGTACAGTGATCGAATAATTGCCTTCCAGGTCTGTGATCGTTCCCCTCGTTGTGCCTTCGACAGTGACGGTCGCTCCGGGCAAAGGATCACCGGCTTCATCAACCACCTGTCCCCTGACCGTAATATCAACACTGAAATGTGGCAAATTCTTTAGGCTGGCATCCATAGCCGGCACCAGGTTAAGTAGCAGCATCTGTAGAAAAAATCCATACAGAACGTACCTGGACATCATAAAGACTGACTTTCGTAGAACTAATTTCATGATGTATGTGGGTTTAGTGAAGATTATAACCAAGCACTTGATAGAAGTCCCTGTCCTAAGGGTGCCTATTCCCCGGAGGGATCCACCGGGGAAGTTTCTTCTAAATGCTATGAGGAGTTATGATATAGAACCACCATACTCTGTCGTTTAAGGGGTAGCTTTCCTTTTTGGTGAAAAGCCTATAAACAGCAATACTGGATGGTGGTTTGTGCAGTAATGTTCATAAAAATACGATTTTCAACGCAAAAAAAAAATTGTGCCTCATTTAGAGGCACAATTTTCATAAAGAGGGATTGCTGTCAGTAAACCGGCTTGCCTTTTCTCAAATCCTAAAAATCCTATTGCGCGTAACGAAAAACGTCCAAAAATCAATTTTCCAACAGCGTCTTTGATCCTGCCGCTGTATGCTTGGATATTTTAAAACGGTCAAGTTTGCCTTCAGTAAAAGTAATGTAGTCTTCCCCACCCTCAGTATCTACAATAACCTTAAATTCCGGGCCTTCAATTAAACGAATGTCTTTTACTTTAGGCGCTCCTGTCGCCGCCACCGGTTCGAGCACCGTGGCAAACCGAACGGTTTTGCCCTTCCTTCGCACGATCGCCATAGGCACCCTGTCCTCCACGCTCCGGAGAGGGCCGGTTGCCAAAAAAAGCTCGTCACCCGGTTCCCCTGCCATTTTCATGTGAACCCGGACCTCTTCGCCCTGGAAATTTACCACCAGAGGCTCGCCATTGCGGGATTTAAACGATCTGATATCTTCCAGGTAAGCATATCCTGCTGGCGAGTCGCCCAGCGCGATCTCCTCCCGGGGCAGGGTGCTGGTGACGGTGTTTCCCTTGTTGTGGTACAGCCAGTCGTATTGGTGCTCCCTGCCATCCTTTGGGCTTAGCTCATCAATCACCACCAGATAGTCCGGAGACAGCATCATAAACCGTATGTGGGACACCTGCTCAAATGCAGGCCCCGCACTGGCGGTCACGGCAGCATGGGAACTGGTCGATTTAAAAGCCAGGTATTCCCCGTCAGCTTCATTTTGGGAATTTCCATCCACCAAAACTGCATTATGTCCCGTAGTGGCTTTATACCACTCCCGGTGGATTGGCAGCCGATACGCCTGGCTGGCAGACCGTCCGGGATCCACAGCAAGTTCTTCTCCAAACCCGAACAACACAAAGGACAGCTTGTCAAAATGCCCGTGAAACCCGCCATATGGCCCGAAGGAAAACGCGGCTGTAAGTTTTCCCGGTCCATCCGTGGCCAGAATGGCATG
>DATGOS010000388.1:0-2834 GCA_035305725.1 Cyclobacteriaceae bacterium | reverse complement strand
ACCGGCCCCTGACCGTACGATATAAAATTGCCTGTCCATAAAACGGCCGCCATCACCGTTCCGAATATCCATTTATGGTTCATGAAAAACGACTTTAGTATAGTGGGAATTCTGAAAGGTTAAATATAACGATAAAATGCAGTTTTGGGCATTGTTGGCGCAGAAAAACACCAGCCTGCATCATGATGCTTCAGTTTTTCTCTCCCTCCCCAAATTATGGAGCATCAAATTTGCTTTTGAAATCCAGGGAAAGCGGCCAAGGTTGACGGTTCAACCTGTTGCCGGAGTCGATCACATACATCAACCAAAATGGAAATAGCTGGATTAAACCTTGCTGAGCTTTTTGAAATCAAAACCCCTGTCTTAGAGCTTGTGCTGAGGGGAACGTGCTTTTACTTCGGTATTTTGTTTCTCCTGCGCATGCTGCCGCGGAGGACCGGGGGAGAGCTTGCCATGATGGATCTGATTTTTGTCCTTTTGGTGGCAGAAGCGGCCACCCACTCCCTGGGCGGTTATGATTCCGTTACGGAAGGCTTTATCGTCATCGTCACGTTGATGGCCTGGAATTTTTCGGTAAACTGGCTAAGCTATCACGTTCCGTCTGTGGAAAAATTATTTTCGGCAGCGCCACTGCAAATAGTAAAAGCCGGAAAGCTGCTTAAAAAAAACATGCGCCGGGAGTATATCACGGAGGAGGAACTAATGGACAGCCTGCGGAAAGAAGGTATGGAAGATATAAACCAGGTAGAGAAGGCTTACGTCGAAAGTGACGGCAGAATAAGTTTTATAAAAAGGAGTAGCAGACCATAATCGGGAAGGTTATTGCTTTTTATTCGATTGAACCTGCTTAACAAAGGTCAGAACCACATAGCGGCAAGCGGTACTAAAATCAGTGAAAGGCCCATGGTCAACAGCACGATAAGCGCCGATGCCTCCTCTTTTGATCCCAGAAATGATGCATAAACCGTCAGGTTCGCCGCGACCGGAAACAATGCGACCAACAGGAGAATATTGCGGTCTTTCGGGTCAAGGTCATCCATAAAGACATATTCGAGCGCGATCAGCAGGGTGACAATCAGAAGCGCACTTGTAGTTCTAAAAGAAAGGGTTTTAATAAAATAGCGTTTGTCTATTCCGGTGAAGTCCACCTTCACCACGTTCATCCCTACCATCATCATCCCGCCCGCGGAAACCACCACGCTAATAACGTCCACCAGAGGAGCCAGGGGCTTTGGCGTTTCCGCACCCCAGATTTTAAGCACCAGCGCCAGCAGGAAAATATACAAGAAAGGTATTTTTAGGACCTTGAAAATGGCTTTTTGGGCGGAATATTTTGATTTGGCGATTTGGTAAAAACCTACGGTGTTCCCGTATAAGGCAGTGCCTAAATAAATGCAGATTAAGGTCGTCACCATTTCGGCGCCAAAAAGGGCGGTAACAATGGGAATCCCAAAAAAAGCAACATTGAAATAGGAAAATGCGCTTTTTAGGATAAGCGGATCGTCAGAACGCGAAATGTAATGATGACATAGCTTGGCAGGAATGACCATAGCGGCGGCCAGCAAAAACGCCATGATGGGCAGAAGCGTCAGTTTTACTTCATCCGCTTTAAGGACATGATTAATGACCAATACCGGCATCAGTACATAGATCAGGGGTCCGGTGATCCAGTTTTTGGTCAACCATTGTTTTTTGCCTATCCAAAATCCCAATGGGATAAACAACAGGTAGGGCAGCAGGCTTCCGTAAAATTCCCCAAATACCTCCATACTAAAGCCTGGCTATAATGTCTTTTGACAGGGTAGCGGCGGTGCGGACATTGAACCACACCGCATTGGTGTCCAGCATCATGCCGTTGACGATATGACCCAGCGCGTAAATTCCGTCTCCCCCCTCCGGAGATACGGCTTGCATGGTCCTTTCATTGATCAAAGCTCCCCCAGGTGGATAAGCGGACAGGTAACCTCTGGCCATCAAATTGTCAATCAATCTGTAGTTCATCTGGGTGAGGTCCGAGGCGCTTCCTGTAGCATTGATGAGTTTGTCCACCCGCTGGTATTCACTCTCCTTTATCTGGATTTGAAATTTTCCGGCACTATGTCCATAATCTACCCCGGACAGATGTGAAACCACTTCCAAAACCCCTTCATCAAAAAGAGTCCGTAGCCTGTAGGCATTGTAAAGAGGCATGGCGTGCCTATTGATCATCCAGTACGTGCCGAGCCACTTTTTGAACAGTTTCTTCTCCGGAATATCCCATGAACGCCAAATTTCTCCGGCATCGTACCTAAGTGCTTCACAGAGGACAAGTATGGGGTCTCCTCCTGATTCCGCCAGGGTAATATCCCGGTTTAACAGGACCGCAGCGGGTATACCTTCCCGCCGCGCTTCTTTCCAGGGAAAGGACTTCCTCTCAATTTCCTCAACTTCCTTTTGAAAAAGTGCTAAGACTTGTTTTACGCCCACAGGTTGCAAAGTCTCCCGCCTGATCCGGTGGATGGCTTCCAGGGTAAGCCAGTTTCTGTGAACCGTTTTTGTTTCCCGGGGCTGTACCCTGGGAAGCAAGCCATCAGGCGCAAAAAGGCTGATTTTTCCCCGGTGTCCGTTGTCAACCAAAGTCATCACCGCGTCCACAGCGCTCAGGCTGCTCCCCAGCACGCCAACATGTTCATGTTTTCCGACCTGCTCAATGATTCTATGGGAAGGCCAGGGAAAATCAATATAGCCGGGAAGGCCGTTTAATCGGGGATAGTTGTTGGGTTTGGGCGTGCCGGGTGCCAACACGACAAAATCCGAGGCAATGTGCCTTCCGTTAGTGCATATCACTTCATAAT
>DATGOS010000387.1:0-11583 GCA_035305725.1 Cyclobacteriaceae bacterium | reverse complement strand
TTTAAACCGGTGTCGGCTGACTGGCGTGTATTTCTTCCTTGCCTTTATCCAAAAGGTGTAGAGTCAGGATTTCCTCCGGCTCCAGCTTCTTTCTGAGGGACCTAAACCGCTTTGCCGCCTTCTTTGCCTCTACGTCGAGGGCAGAGGACATTGCGGCCGACAATACCGCGGGATGAATATAGTATTCCCTGCAGATGCTCACCGTATTGCCGAGTCTTTCCGCCACCATCTGGACCAATATGTTTTCGAGTTTTTTGCGTGGATTGGCTGTTTTTTCTTTTTCAGCTTCCTCTTTCAGCGATACGGTGAGTACAGAACCGGCCCAGGTCCTGAAGTCTTTGGCAGAAAATTCCGCTCCGGTGATTTCCCGAAGATAGTTGTTTACATCCTCGCTGTGCAGATTGCAGTAACACTTGCTCTCTTCATCATAGTAGCGAAAGATATCATACCCTGGCAGTTCTACGCATTCCTTGATCAGGGGCACCAAGTTTTCGTCTTCCAGCGTCAGCCTCCGGTACTTACCGCTTTTTGCTTTGTACTCAAACACAGCTACTCCGTTTTCAAGACGTACGTGTTTTCTCCTTAAGGTGCTGAGGCCGTAGGTACCGTTTTCGCGGGTGTAAGATACATTCCCTATCCTGATAAACAACTCATCCAGGATCAACACCATTAATGCCAGCATTTTCTCCCGGGGCCAGCCTATGAGCTGAATATCGGCAGAAGCCCGGGCCCGGATGGCCGGCAGGGCCTGACCAAAAAACTTGAGCCGCTGGTATTTTGAATCCTGGCGGTACAGTACCCAGTTGCGGTGGTAGATATATTGCTTGCGCCCTTTTTGGTCATATCCAGTGGCCTGGATATGACCTCTGGGGTCTTTGGTGATCCATACCCTATCCCACTGTGGGGGGATAGCCAGTTTGTTTATCCTGTCAAGGGTGCCTTTGGCCGTTACTTCTTTTTGATTGGCAAACTGATACAGGAATTTTTTGCCCTTCTTTATTCGGTAGATGCCCGGTTTTTCCTGGCTTGTATAATTCAAATTCAATGGCAGTCCTTCCATAGTCCCAGTTTTGAGATATAAACTGAAAAGTAAATTATTAAGTTGCTCCAACCATGCATTTAGGTTTACATTTGAAGTGCCTAAAAAAATTTTACCTTTCCCTAATGTATAAAAGATGGAGCTTTACACGGATGAGTACTTTATGAACGAAGCCCTTAAAGAGGCCAATAAGGCTTTTGAGGAAGGAGAAATTCCCGTCGGGGCGGTGGTGGTATGCGGAAAGAGGATTATTGCCCGGGCTTACAATCAAACAGAAAAACTCAATGATGTAACGGCACATGCGGAAATTCTCGCGATCACCGCCGCGTCCGTTGGATTGGGGTCAAAATACCTCAACGAGTGCAAACTATACGTGACCCTGGAACCCTGTGTCATGTGTGCGGGGGCCAGTTATTGGGCAAAGTTGCAGGAAATTCACTTTGGCGCTG
This sequence comes from Cyclobacteriaceae bacterium, assembly GCA_035305725.1. Lineage (GTDB taxonomy): Bacteria > Bacteroidota > Bacteroidia > Cytophagales > Cyclobacteriaceae > DATGMS01. Next base: position 10,095 of record DATGOS010000387.1, on the reverse strand, counting down.
AGGATCCGCGTAGGGGTTTTGCCAAAATCCAGGAGCCTCTGCTTCATCCCAGGACGAAGGTTCATCAGGGTTTGCTGGCCGTGGAGTCCAAGATGCTGCTTGATGCTTTCTTTAAGACTTTGAGATAATACAAACAAAATAGAGTTTACAGAACCATTTGGTACGGCTTCTGGTTATTAAAGGACATTCGCGCGGAATGCTTTAATTTTATGTTTAACCTATAAATCTTAAAATAACAATGGCTTTTGAACTACCACAATTACCTTATGATTTTAACGCATTGGAACCCCATATCGATGCCAGGACGATGGAAATCCATCATGGAAAGCACCACAATGCTTATGTGACAAACCTTAATAAAGCCTTGGAAGGATCTGACTTGGAAGGCAAGAGTTTGGAAGAGCTTATGAAGAATGTTTCCTCCGCATCCACGGCAGTAAGGAACAATGGTGGTGGTCACTATAACCATTCATTATTTTGGACTGTGCTATCTCCCAATGGCGGAGGCGAACCTTCCGGTGAGCTTGCGGAAGCCATAAAGAGCAAGTTCGGTTCTTTTTCCGCTTTCAAGGAAGAATTTGAAAAAGCAGCGGCCACCCGTTTCGGTTCCGGCTGGGCTTGGCTTTCTGTGGACGGTTCCGGAAATCTCCAGGTTTCTTCCACCCCTAACCAGGACAATCCGGTGATGGATGTGGCCGATGCACAGGGTACTCCCATTTTGGGCCTTGACGTTTGGGAACACTCCTATTACCTAAAATATCAAAACAGAAGGCCTGAATACATCAGTGCGTTCTGGAATGTGGTCAACTGGGAAGAGGTTGGCAAGCGATATGCTGCCGCAAAATAATTTGCGTGGAAAGATATTTAGAAAAACCCTTGGCTTCAGCTGAGGGTTTTTTGTTTCAGGACAGCCATAATTATTTGGCAAAAGGTTTTTGAATGTGTCATGGTATCGAACAGAAAAAGTGTTCGGTAACGATACAGCGTTTATGTAAATAAGTCCACCAGTGCCGTGTGGAGGTCCTCCAGCCCGTTTATTTAACCTGGCATCTGTTTTTCATAGGGATGGGCAAAACTATCGCATTACCGTTTATGAAGTTCTTGAATCCATTTCAATTGACGCTCATCCTTTTCTTTTTCTGTTTACATCCGCTGCCAGCCCAGGATACAATTACCCTCACGGGGCAAGTTAAAGGAGGTGGCCATGGTTTACCTTATGCCAATATCGCGTTACTGGAAAGCGGGGATGGCGGCCTGATCACGGGTGCGGTAGCTGATGAATTCGGGAAGTTTACCCTTACTGCCGAAGCAAGCGGCAAAGTCGTCCTGATGGTTTCCAGTATTGGCTTTATCACCCTGAAATCCGGGGAGATTGACCTGCGTCCCGGAAGCGACAAGGATCTGGGCGTCTTTGAACTAGAAGAAGAAGTATCCGCCTTAGATGAAGTGACGGTGCAATCATCCAGACCTGATGTCATCATTGAAGCTGACAAGACCGTCATCAACATAGAAGGGACAGTGATGGCCGAGGGAAATACTGCGCTGGATGTCATCGGACGCTCTCCGGGGGTATATGTCGATGCGGACGGCCGTATCAACCTGAACGGCAGGTCCGGGGTCATCGTATTGCTGGATGACCGGCAAACCTACATGAGCTCGGAAGACCTGGCAAATTTTCTCCGCGCCATGCCTGCGGACAACATTAAAAGCATAGAAGTAATCAGCAATCCTCCCGCAAAGTATGACGCTGAAGGTGCCGCAGGAATCCTGAACATACGGCTCAAGAAGAACACGTACAACGGCACCCACGGCAATATTCAGTTGGGCAACCAGTACAACGGGCTTTATGCGCCATTTGCCGGAGCCACCCTAAACATGAAACGGGGAAAATGGACCAGCAGCGCAAGCTTGAACTACAATGAATGGTCAAGGTTCAATGACCTGGAAATACTCAGGAGGTTTCAACTGGAAGAGGGCGTGTCTATATTTGACCAAACGGCCCGGCTGAAACCGGAACGGAAAAACCTGTTTTTTTCAGGGGCGGCAGATTATCGGATAAATGACCAACACAGCCTGGGCATGAATCTTCAGGCCTCCCGTCAGGACGGGACCGTGCACGGGAATTCCCTGACCAACATTTCGAACCCTGGAGTTGCGGATATTGACCGATTGGAAGCCATTAATGAAACGGCCTCCGATGACCAACGGCTATTTGCCAATATGCATTACGTCGGAAACCTGGACACTTTGGGAACAAAAATATCCGCCGATGTGGATTACACGGTCATGGAAGCTTCAAGCCTTGGTTTGCTAAGCAACCGGCGCTGGGTGAATGATGAATTGTCCGATGTGGAGAAGAACCGCATTCTTACGGACAATAACATGAACTATAATATATTGACGGCAAAAGCGGATTTTTCCAAACCGCTTGCAGAAGGCAAAACTTTGGAGGCAGGACTAAAGGGAAGCTGGATGAAATCGGACAACCTATTGGAGATAAAAAGGAGTGTGGAGGAAGAGCCCTATTCCCCCGACCCGAACAGCAATCAATTTATCTACCATGAAAACGTGCTGGCTGCTTATGCCTCCTATAAATCACCGCTTGGTGATAAACTGAACTTCCAGTTGGGCCTGCGTGCGGAATATTCGGACATCACGGGCAATTCTATTACCGCCGCCCAACGGAACAAGCAGGATTACCTGAATTTGTTCCCCAGCCTGTATCTTCAACACAAAGTCAGCGACAACTATGCCATCAACTACAATGCGAACCGGAGGATCACCCGGCCAAATTACAGGTTGCTCAACCCTTTTGTGTTTTATATTGATCCTTTGACCACCGAAGAAGGAAATCCGGGGCTGAAGCCTCAGTACGCCAATAACTTCGAGATGAGCCATGTGATTAAAGGAGCCTATCAGTTTACTTTGGGTTATTCCCGGACCAGCGATGCATTTGGACAGGTGATGATCCAGGAGGAGGATTCCCGAAAAACCACCCTTCAGGTGCAGAATTATGAAAAAGAGGAAAACTATAGCCTGAGAATGATGCTTCCCGTGGACATTACCGAATGGTGGAAGGCCAACAACATGGTGCATGTCTATAATAATAAATATCATACCATGCTTGGAGAAGCTTTGTTGAACACCTCTCAATGGTCTTATATGGCCCGTTCACAGCATAATATCACCCTTCCGAAGGGGTTCAAAATCGAGGTGGTGGGAATGTATCTGAGTCCTTTCATTGAGGGGCAAATTAAAATAAAGAGCCTCGCCTGGATGGATGCCGGTATTACCAAAACTTTTATGGATGATAAATTGAGCCTGACGCTGAACGGTACTGACCTGTTCAGGACCCAAAAATTCCGGGGCAATATCCTGTTTGACAAGATCAACACAGACATTCGGCAATACAACAACAACCAGGGGGTACGGGTGACCCTGCGATGGAATTTTTCCCGGGGCGAAGAGTTTAAAATTAACGAGCGAAGCGGCAGCACGGAAGAAAGGGATAGACTTTAATAATTTTCGTTTTTTAACTATAAAAAAAACGTTGATCCCGCTCTTTTTTAGATCACTCGATGGCGATACGATAAATGATGACAAAGTCTTCCTCCACATCATCACTGGGCCTTCTCTTTGCCCATATCTCTCCCTCCCTGACAGTAAACTCTCTCAAATCGATATTTAGATGATTCTCCTCATTCAACAACCTATTGCCCTGATGATCCATAATGTGGATGTATTCGGGGTATTTTCCCTCGATACTTTTTCTGAAATCCTGGGGGGCAATCGAAGGGTCACTGTACCTATCCCTGTCTATCGGATCATATCCGGGGGAATAGCCCGATATCAAGTATTCGGGGCTGGCTTTTAGATTTTTAGTAAAGCCTGAAGACTCAATCACCCTGATCGCTTGGGGATCCGCACTCCTCATATCCTGACCCTCTGAAGGATAGTAAGGCTCGTAGTTAAGCTTCTTCCTTGAAATTAAAGGGTAAGGTTCTTGGGCTGCGTAAACCTCCAGATAAGGATCCGTTCCAACAATCACATAAATGGTGTCGTTAAGCAGGGCATACGAGGGCATCATTTCCGTTACCTCATACGCCTTCCCATTTTTGAATAAGCTTTCCGGTTGAAGCCGAAGAAACCGTTCAAACCGGCCATCTTCCGGATTAAACCAGCTTAAAAGAAGAAACTCATCATAATATTCCCGTTCATTCTTGCCAAACTCCCCGCGGCCAAACACACCTTTTCCCAGAAATCGGCCTTCATAAGGTAAAAATTCTTCTGCAAACATCGCCCTACCGGAAAACCGCGGTGGATCTTCATTGGAAAAAGGAACATGAGAAACCAGTTCGCCCCCAAAATTAAAGCGCATCATGCCATTCCTCTCAATGATAAAAAGATGATCATAGTCATGGAATCGGGCTGGTCCGAGCAGAAAGCTATAGCTACCTTTGGTATCTTCTCCCTTATCAATCTGATTAAGAACCGTTCCATTAAAATCAGTGACTAAAAATATTTGCCGCTGCTGATCATATAGCAACAGTCTTTCTTGTTCAGTATCAATATCTTGAAGACTTAGCATGCCGGCATAATCCACCTGAATGGTGTCCTTAACAAGCAGGGACAGTGGCGGCTGGTTGTTGTCTTCGACGCTCTCAGAGGACTTTCCACAGGAAAACATCAAGAACATTAATAAAATAACTGGAACAACCGGCTTTGACATAATTTATAGGAGAAAGTTGGACACTAATCAAACTCCTATAAATATAGTTGAAAAAATTTTATGATCAAATCATCATAAATAGAAATTAACAATCAGATGGAGGAACTCAGGCAAAATGATACAAAAATACAAGTCCGGCTGTAAAGGCGGGTTTTTTCTGCTCCTTGATTTCAAGTTTTACGCTCATCTCAGTTTTTACCGTGCCACGCAGGTTGGTGATATTCTCCAGTTTGGCACGCAGCCTTACCTCGTCGTCTACCAGCACCGGATGGGAAAACTTCAGTTTGTCGATGCTGTAATTGACCATCATCTTTAGGTTTTTTACCTCCACAATCTGTTCCCAGAGGAAGGGAACAAGGGAAAGTGTCAGATAACCATGGGCAATGGTACTTCCAAAGGCACCTTCCTCCCTTGCCCGCTCCGGATCGGTGTGTATCCACTGGTTGTCCAGGGTTGCCTTTGCAAAAAGATCGATTTGGTCCTGCGTAATCCGGTGGAATTCGGACACCCCCAAATCCTGGCCGACGTAATTGCTGAATTCTTCGAAACTGTTGATGATCAACTGACTCATAAAAATTATTTTACGCCCAATTTAAACAAAAATGGGATATCCAGGGGCAAGGTTGAGCGAAACAATGGTTTTCACCCGAACCCCGCGCCTGTATGCACTCCGTCTATAGTAGCGGTCATGGTTCATCCTCCAGATCAAAATCCTCAGACCCGCCCATGTCAAACATGCTGCTAAACAGGTCTTTGAACTGCATGCCCGTGTCCAGCAGTTTTTTGTTCAATTGACTGAATTCAGCCAGGCCATGAAGGGCAAACTCCATGAAAAATTCCTTCTCTTTTTCCGGAAGATTCTTTACATGTCCTGTGGTGACCTTTTCAAGTCCCGGAACCTGGTGCAGTGCGGATTTGTATTCTTTGTCGCTTTGGGAGGCGAGAATGTCCAGGCTGTTGCCTTCTCCAAACCAAGCCACAGTTTGGGCGTAAGGATTTCTTTCTTTATCCTTCTTCTTTTGTTCAGGGGAAGGATAGTATTCCGTAAACAAGGTCCTGATGGCTTTACCGATCAAGGTGTAGGCCACCAGCCCGGCGCCTTCCTGCTCACCCTCATAAACCAGCTCAACCTTCCCGGTGATCGCAGGAATGATGCCGATAAGATCCGCAATCCGGACTACGGTTTGGTTTTCTCCATGCAAATAAATTCTTCTTTCAGCGGCCGAAAGGAGGTTTTCGTAGGCTGAAATTGTCAAACGGGCAGACACGCCGCTTTTTTCATCCACATATTCGCTCGCCCTTGCTTCAATGGCGACCTGCTCTATCAGGTCTTTCATCAGCTCCGGCACATGGATTTGTTTCACCGGCCTCCCGGTCAGGTTGGCTTCCTGTGCCGTGATTTTTTTGCCCGTTTCTATGTCTTTCGGATAATGGGTTATGATCTGGGATTCAATCCGGTCCTTCAATGGGGTAACAATGCTTCCCCGGTTGGTATAGTCTTCCGGGTTGGCGGTGAAGACAAACTGGATGTCCAAGGGCAGCCGTAATTTGAAACCCCTGATCTGGATGTCTCCCTCCTGAAGAATGTTGAACAGGGCTACCTGGATCCTGGCCTGTAAATCAGGCAACTCGTTGATCACGAATATTGACCTGTGGGACCGCGGCACCAGGCCATAATGGATCACGCGTTCGTCGTTGTAGGAAAGCTTCAGGGTGGCTGCTTTGATGGGGTCCACGTCACCGATGAGATCCGCCACCGACACATCAGGAGTGGCCAGCTTTTCGGTGTACCGATCGGACCTGTGCCACCAGCCTACTTGTGTTTTGTCTCCGTTTTTTTCTATAAGTTCTTTGGAAAAGGTGGAAAGGGGATTCAGGGGATCGTCATTGAGTTCCGAACCCTTTACCACGGGAACATACTCGTCGAGCAAGAGGGTCATCATTCTCGCGATCCTTGTTTTGGCCTGCCCACGCAGACCCAATAAATTTATATTGTGCCTGGAAAGTATGGCCCGTTCAATATCCGGAATAACCGTGTCTTCAAAACCCCAGATGCCTTCGAAAACGTTTTCTTTTTTCTGAATCTTCTTGATCAGGTTTTGGCGTAATTCTTCTTTTATTGTTTTTGGCTGATAACCGGCCGCTTTAAGCTCGCCCAATGTATTGATTTGCAATAGTTCTTTGGCGCTCAATTTTTTATAATCCATCCTTTAAAAACGTTTTGTTCTGTTTCTCCTGTAATCTTCAAAAATTAAATGGCCTAAACCTTTTAGGCTACTGTAGTAGGCGTTGCCGTTGTTTACTTTGGTGAATTCCTTTACAAACTCTTTTAGATAAGGGTCTGAGGCAATCATAAAGGTGGTAACCGGAACCTTTAACTTCCGGCATTGCGCCGCCAGTTTCAGTGTTTCTTTCAGTATCCGGCTGTCTATCCCAAAGCTGTTTTTATAATATTTTATGCCCACTTTTAAGCAAGTAGGTTTGCCGTCCGTGATCATAAATATCTGCTTGTTTGGATTTTTCCTCTTCCTCAACAAGTCCATGGCAAGTTGCAACCCGGCCACGGTATTGGTGTGGTAGGGGCCCACCTGCAGATATGGTAGGTCTTTTATCTCAATTTGCCAGGCATCGTTGCCGAAGACGATCACATCCAGCGTGTCTTTTGGATACCGCGTTTTTATAAGTTCCGCAAGGGCCATGGCGACTTTTTTCGCCGGGGTAATCCTGTCCTCCCCGTACAGGATCATGGAGTGGGATATGTCGATCATCAATACGGTGGAGGATTGGGTTTTGGATTCGTTTTCCACAATCTCCAGGTCGTCTTCCGTCAGCAGATAGTCTCCCGAAAAGCCATGGTTGGTTTGGGCGTTTCTTAACGAGTCGGTGAGGGCGATTTGATCCATGCTGTCGCCAAACTGGAACGGCCTGCGATCTGTACCCCGTTCGTCACCGGGTCCGGAATAGGTGGTTTTATGCTGTCCCCGTTGCCCTTTTTTCAGCTTTCCGAAGATTTCTTCCAGGGCATTCTTTCTGATTGTCTGTTCGGCCTTACCTGTGATCTTAAATGATCCTTTTTGATTTTCTTCGGTGAGGTAGCCTTTGGTTTTCAGGTCTTCGATGAAGTCCCCTATACCATACCCGGGATTGGTGAGGTTGAATCGCTGGTCCATATCCGTCAGCCAGCTCAAGGCTTCGGCGGCATCTCCGCCGGTCATGGTGACCAACTGAAGAAAGATTGAAAGTAAGTTCTCAAAGGTGCTTTTGGAAGCATCTTTTGGAGGGATATATTTTGTAAACCTAAATCCTTTCATAGCATAAGCAGTATTAAGCCTATTAACAAGATTTAGGCCGGGCGGGTTTGCCTATTCTCCTAAAATACCGGAAATCCTTTGAAATACCCCATTCCGGGTTGTTTTCCTGGATGGAAAGTCCGTTTTGCTATAGGCCAACTGTTCGGGTGTGGATCAGGATTTTTTTCGCTTTCGCCTGTTTTTCTCCGTGTTTTCCTCTACCCTAAAGGCCACCGTTTTGCGGATCAGGTCTAAGGGCAGGGGTTTGTCCAGCGGAAACCGAAGGGTACCTTTTCCATGGATGTAAGGGGAAACTTCATCACGAAATGCGACTGTCCCGGCAGGAACAGGATAAATGCCCACATGGTTTTTGTAACCGGCAAAGTACACCAGGTAACTGTTATTGAGCCTAAAGGTGGGGATGGCATAACTGATCGCTTCTTCCGCTTCCGGTGCGGCGCTTCTTATGGCGCCGCGAACCTGTTCCAAAACGGGTTGTACCTCTTTGGGATACCCCGCAATGTATTCATCGATGGTTTTAGGTTTGTCCGGTGCGGGTACGGTATTCATCGTGGGGGCTCGGCGGCCTATTTGTTGCTAAAATCAAAAAGCTTTCTTTTCTCCTCCTTGGTCAGGTTGTCATAACCTTTTTCAGCGATCTTGTCCAAGATTTTGTCTATTTCCTCCTGAGTACTGACATTTACGTTCCTTTTGGGTTGGGAAGCACTGTAGTCACTGTTGCTTTTTCTGTACGTCACTTTTACTTTGGGTTTTTTGGAAAACAGGCTCTTAAAAAATCCGCCCACCCATTGCACGGGATAACCCAGATCCCTTCCTTTCTGAAGCTGAAGGATGTAGAAAAAACCCAGTGCGGCGCCTCCCAAATGCGCCAGTTCTCCCCCCGCATTCGATCCGCTGGAATTGGCAAAAGCTACCAGTACATAAAAAATGGCAATATATTTTATTTTTACTGGCCCCAGGAGGATCAGGTGGAATGAGGTGTTGGGGCTAAGGGTGGCAGCGCCTACCACCACGGCATAAACGCCGGCACTGGCACCAAGCATCAGCGCACCCTGCACCTGATTGCTGAACAACGGCGCGATATTGTAGATCAGCATGTAAAACAAACCACCGGCAATACCGCCAAGGATGTAGAGATTCACCAACTTTCTGCTCCCCAGGTATTCATTGACCAGCAGGCCAAACCAGTACAAAAACAGCATGTTGAACAGGATGTGAAAAAACCCCTCATGCAAAAACATATAGGTTAGGATCGTCCAGGGCTGGGAAAGGAAATAAGGAACGGAAGCCGGCATCATGAAGTAAGACAGCATACCCCGGTAAACACCCTCCATTCCCCAGAGTGTAAGGAACACGCGGACCACCATCAGGATCAGGTAAAGCAATATATTGATGGCCAAAATTTTGTAAAGGCCACTGTCCTTGTGGTTAAAAGCGTTCTTCAGATTATACCAAAAGCCTCCGTACATGATCAATAAAAATTAGTTCTGTTTTTTCTCCACGATAAAACCATCACAGCTCCGATAACCAGCCCGCTTAAATGCGCGAAATGGGCCACATTGTCCATGGGATTACTGACAAAAATATTATAAACCGTGTACAAGCCATAGAATAACACTAAATATTTTGCTTTGATGGGCATCGGTGGAAACAGCAAAAACAATTGGGTATTAGGGAACAACATGCCAAATGCAATCAGCACGCCAAACAGGGCACCGGAAGCGCCTACCATCGGAATATTTGCCTTCACATCATAAACCCCGATCATGTTTTGATGGGCCCTTTCGATAAGGGCTTCGTTGTTGGGATTCCGGCTAAAATCATCAATCAGATCGTAGATCCCCGCCCCGTACATGTGCTTGTTTTCAGACACAAAACGGTTGAAATCCTCCGGGTCAGGGTTGGCAGCAAATTGCTCTATGCGGTTTTCCAAAGCGTTCATCTGAAAGGCTGTATACCCTGAATATAACACTCCTGATCCTATCCCGCAAACCATCCAAAGGCTAAGTATTTTTTTTGGTCCCAAAAACTGCTCCAACAGAGGTCCGAAAATGA
>DATGOS010000386.1:0-2598 GCA_035305725.1 Cyclobacteriaceae bacterium | reverse complement strand
CATTAAAGGTGCCCCTTAAAGAGACAAAATGTTCGCCGGTGGGGTTCAGGAAAATATAGTTGTTGATGCGGTGTACATAACCTGTCAGTTCCAGATTCAGCCGTTTGCTGGAATAGGATAACGTGGTAAGCCACTTGACGGCCTGTTCACTTTCAAAGTCCGGGTTACCATACTCATAGGCAGCAGAACCATGGTGCAGTCCCTGGCTAAACTGCTCATTGATGTTGGGCGGCCGCCATGCCGATCCGATCGAGGTATTTAGGGTAAGGTTTGGTGAAAAACTGTAAATGCCCCCCAAAAATGCGGTCATGTTCCGAAATGAATATGACCTTTCCTCATATTCCTGCTCCTGGTTGTAGCGTGCAGCATCGACATACCGGTAATCGTACCGCAGTCCGCCCTCCAGTTCCAAGTGGCCTCTGGTGAATTTTTCTATGGCAAAAATCCCCAGGTTATACATGTCATAGTTCGGGATCAGGGGAGTGACCCCCGTACCCGGGATATTGTTGTTTGTCTGCTGGATAAGGTTTAGCCCTATGGAGCCGTTCCAGTGCTTTCTCTTTTTGTGGTCAAAGTTTAGCTCCAAAGTATTGGTAAACAGTTCCAAATCCAGTGCGGCTTGGTCGTGGCGTCCGCCTCTCCGTTTGTCAAATTCCTGTCTGTTGTTTTGCTGAAAGCCGTATTGAAGGTTCAGTTGGGCACCATTTTTCAGGTGATGGTGGGCTTTTGCCTTAAATAGCGTATGTTTTACTTTCTGTTTGGGATTGGCAACCTGATAGGTAAAGTCGGATTCCGAAAACGGGCGGCCATTTTCTATTATGGCTTGCAGGTCTGAAAGGTTTCCCGTATGGGCGTCGGCCAACAATCCCAAAGTGGACTCATACCTACTGAAGAAGAGTTCAATCCCGGATTTCGAGGAACTGTAACCCACAGCGCCGGATACATTGATTTCCCGGATTCCCGTATTTTGCTGAAAATAACCTGGGGAGCGTATGTTTCCACCATACTTGCCTGAGGACTGAAGCCGGTAACCCAAACCTTTTATTTTTTCCGAACCGCCTTCAAACGAAACGGCGGCTGATCCTGATCCGCCGTTACTGTTGCCTATAAGGTTGAGTTCCCCTTGCTGTACATTGGAAACCGGGAGGTCTGGGGGATTGACCACCACCACACCCCCCATGGCTTCAGGTCCGTACCGGACCGTTTCCGCGCCTTTTACCACAGCAATTTCCTCTGCCATAAAGGGATCAATTTCCGGCGCATGATCCGATCCCCATTGTTGGCCCTCCTGCCTGATCCCATTGTTCAATATCAGGATTCTGTTGCTGTGCATCCCGTGGATCACGGGTTTGGAGATGCTTGCACCGGTGGAAAAGGTGCTTACTCCCGCGATTTTTCGCAGCATGTTGCCCAGGCTTTCACCCCTGACTTCGTCCAGGGCTTCCCCGCTTAATGAGCTGACTGAATTGGTGGTGATGACGGCGTCGCGGTGGCCATGAATCTCCACGCCTTCCAATACGATATCCGCTCCTTTCATCCTAAAGGTGACATTCACATTTTTGTCCACCTTTAGGACTTTCGTCTCTTCCAGATGACCTATATAGTTTACTTTAACGGAATACTTGCCTTCGCATATGGAGTCTACCCTGAAATTTCCCTTTTCGTCCGATATGGCGCCCTCAGCGAGCTCATCAATCCATACGTAGGCGTTTTCTATGGGCTCATTGTTTTCGTCATGAAGCACTTTTCCCCGAATGGTAAAACCACAATTGGTTTGGGAAAAAACAGGGCTGCCGAAAAAGGAAACCAGTATAATTACCCATACGATCGTTTGTTTATTCATGGACGCTAAAAAACAGACTGCAATAATATCGCTTTTGTTATGTAAATGCAACAAAGTTACAATTAAAACCACGTTAGTCGCAAAAAAGAAAACCGGACATGATGTCCGGTTCCGAAGTGAGAGCGGTCAGGAGCGGCGACTGGCTAGCTTCCCTCGTTCACATTGCCAAACGCCCTGAGGTTATAGGTAAAGGTCAGCATGAAAAACTGCTGCAAGGTCTGTGTCCGTTCATTTTCGATATATACATCGGTCACGTTGGTTTGTATATCCGTGTTTTGGTTTAATAGATCAAATACGGTCAGCTTGAGCTCTCCTTTTCTTCCCGGAAGAAAACGATAGCCCACATCCATGTTCATCAACCAGACGGATTGGTCAAACTCCTCGCCTAATCCCTGATACAAGGAATTGTTGACACTGGAGCCGATGAAGAAATTACTGGCAAAGTTCCAGTAAAAATCCATGGTTGTATTTTGCGTGTAGTAGTTGTTGTTCAGCGATTCCTGGAGACTGCTTCTTACAATATTGTAGTTGGCCCTGGTGGAAATATTAAAATCCAGGTGCTCACCCACATTGCTGCTGATACCGATCCCCTGGCCAAGGCCGATGTTTTTATTGTTGTTAATTTCATTGTTGATCAGTCCGGGACGGTTACTGATGCTTGCCCGGGTATGCAAATTCAGGTTACTTTTCATAAAAGGCAGCGGAAAGCCAAAAGAAAAGTAGGAAAAGGCGTTCCAGTAATTGTCCAGGTTGAC
>DATGOS010000385.1:0-3502 GCA_035305725.1 Cyclobacteriaceae bacterium | reverse complement strand
GGTTTTGTCTTCGGGTGTAATGGCTCCGTCATTATTCCGGTCCTGATACCGGATCTGCCCGTTTTCATTATAACCCTGCTCCTTATATCCCCCAAACTGCCCGATCGGACGCCCCTCTCTCAAGATATTCAAATTGTCTCTTAGTACGATTACATCCACGAAAGCGCCCAATACATCCTCCCCGTTGCTCAGCTTCACCACCTTATTGCTGTTAAAGGAAATGTTGCCTGTCAGATCCCACCGAAAGTTGCCGGTAAGAACGTTGGCGTCGATCCCCAGGTCAAAACCTTTGTTTTGCACTTCGCCCACGTTTTGTATGGTGGTCGTGAACCCAAGGGAGGAGGGCAAGGTGACGGTGTTCAAAAGGTCAGAGGTGTTTTTTATGTAATAATCCGCATTCAGCAAGATTCTGTTTTCAAACAGCCCCAGATCCAGGCCAATGTCTTTTTGTTCCGTGGTTTCCCATTTCAAATCCCCCGGAAGACGGGTTCCCGGGGCAAAAGTGGTATGCAGCTCTGTACCGAAAACGGTTTTTCCCGAGGCCAACTGGTTTAAGGTGGCATAGGCATCAATGGCCTGGCTTCCGGTGAATCCCCAACTTCCCCTTATCTTCAAATCAGAAATCAGTCTGCTGTCTTTCAGGAAATTTTCTTCCGACAGCCTCCAGGCAATTGCCCCGGAAGGAAAATATCCCCACTTATTTCCTTCGCTATATTTAGAGGATCCGTCAGAACGGAAGCTTAATGTCAGTAGATACTTGTTGTTCAGGGAATAGTTGATGCGGCCGAGATAAGATACCAATACGGACTTGGAATACCCTGATCCGGGGATTCCTGGATTTTCCGCCGCGCCTAAATCATGGGAGCCACTGGCATCGGACAGGAAGCCCACGCCGCTCCCCGCCAGGAAGGTGGTCAGAAAATTCTGGAAAGTGATTCCGGCAAGGGCAGTCAACTCATGTTTATCATTAAAACTTTTATTAAAAGTTACTGTATTTTCGCTGAGCAAGCTGCGGAACTGGCTGGTGCTCACGCTGGCGCCGCCGTTGGAATTGATAAAGTTGATGCCCGTGTACTGGTCGGTACGGTCATCCCTGTTTTCGATCCCGCCGGAGAATCTAAAGGTCAATGCAGGAACGGGATTATAGCTTAGTGCCGCATTGGCCAGGAATACATTGGCTTTGATCACGTGGGACTGCTCGTTGATAAAGTTGATCGGATTGATGATATCAGGGGCTACAAAAGGGTAGGCATTGGCCAGGACGGTGTAGGAACCGTCTGTGTTGTACGGGCCCAAAGTAGGAGCAGCCGACAGTGCGGCCCCGATCATGGTATTTCCCCGGGCACCGCCGTCACTGTCTCTCCTGGCGGTGGTGAGGTTGGTAAAGGTACTGGACAAGGTTACCTCAAACTTATCGCTGATCTCATGGTCCACATTCGTCCGTAACGCGTAGCGGTTATAGTCGCTGCCTTTTACGATACCTTCCTGTCCGAGGTGACTGCCTGAAACCGAAAAAAGCGTTTTCTCATTGCCCCCGTGCACATTGACGGCGGCGGTTCGCATGGGCGCCCGCTGAAAAACAAAATCCTGCCAGTCAAACCCCTGGCCAAACCCATTGATGTCCTGCTGTGAAAAATAAGGTTCCACCCCGTCATTCGCCGCCTGAAGGTTATAAAAACGGGCATATTCCTCTCCGTTCATCAGGTCCAGCTTTTTTCTGAGAACCTGCTCGCTATAACTAAAGTCGACGTCCACCCGGGTTTCCCCTTCCGCTCCCTTTTTGGTAGAAATCAGCACCACACCATTGGCTCCCCGGGATCCGTATATTGCCGTCGCTGAGGCGTCTTTTAGTATCTCTATACTGGCAATATCGCTGTTGTTGAGCACGGTAGGGTTGTTCCCGAAAATCGGAAATCCGTCCACCACGTAAAGCGGTTCATTGCTCCCCTGAATCGAGTTGGTTCCCCTGATCCTTACGTTTAACCCGCCGCCCGGAGCTCCCGTGGTCTGCGACACCCGGACTCCTGATGCCCGGCCGGACAGGGACTGCAACAAATTGGTACTGGGAAAGGCGTTGATCTCTCTGGAACTTACCTGGGCCACAGAGCCGGTGAGGTCAGACTTTCTTTGGGTGCCGTAGCCAATGACCACCACTTCATCCAATGCCTCTACTTCTTCCACAAGCGTCACGTCGATGGTCGTTTGTTCGCCGACTTCGATGCGTTGGGATTCAAATCCGAGATAAGAAAAGACCAGGGTTGATCCGGGAGGAACAGAAATTTCATACCTGCCTTCCTCATCTGTGACCGTACCGGAGGAGGCGCCTTGAATGGCTACGGCCGCCCCAATCAGTGGCAAACCCGCGGTATCCAGTACCGTCCCGCTGATGCTTACCGGCTCCGCTTTTTGCTGTCCCTGGGCCAGGCCGGGTAAACCTGTTATCAGGAATGCAAAAAACCAAAGCAAAACAAGTCCGGGAAAATGGCGAATGTGATTTGGAAGTCGGGACAAATGGTTCATATACGCTTGTCTTTAATTACCTGGTATTGCCTCAAAAATCGGTGCAACGCCAGAAATACACACATGGTGTGAAAATCCTACAATAGGCGGGTGGATACCTTCTACCTGTCCAAGCGGGTGCCAATTTCAAAAAATGATTAGCAATTGTTTTTCATCATCAAAGAAAGTCCCCGCGACAAGCCATGATGCCAGATCAAGAAGGCAAAACCGAACTTGCTGAACAAGCCGTTTAAGCAGTTAACGTTGCTGGAACTTCCAGAATAATAGCTTCCTGTAGCTTGGGTATCGGCGCCAAAAAAGAATGATGTATCTTAAACTTCTAAAAAACAAAAAGAATCGGCACTTTATACGCTGCCTTGCATTGGATGTGTGACAGGAAAATTATCCATAGAAATCCAGTTGCGCAGGATGGGGTCTTTGTTTGGAGAGGCTTTGATCGATGGTGAAAGCAGGGTTTATTTTCCTGGACAATCTGTAGATTGCTTTCACCATTTTGAGGTTATGTGTGGTCAGATTTTGGAAAAGGAGGTGCGCCTTAGCATCCTGTGCATAACGGGATTATCGATAAAACTCCGGGATATGGGTTTTACTTTAACAGTGCCTGAATTTGAACGTCCAGCTCAGCAGCCTTGCGCTTTGCCTGTTCCAGGGGCAAGCCCGCTTTTACTCCCGGCCTGTTGTGCCCTGTAGCGGAGAGCCAGGCATCCCGCATCAGGTTCTGCCGGGCTTCGACCAACTGGATTACCTGATCCACATTGGGCCTGCCCCCCAATGCCTCCTTAATTCCCGTCGTCTCCGCCACGCCCCCATGGCCTAGATACAAAAGAATTTCCCTGGCCATCAACCAGTGTCCGGTCCGATCTGGATGAACGCCGTCAGGGGAAAACGAGTATTCTGGATCAGATTCTTGCTGTGCTGCCAAAAAAGCTTTCATGGGTTCATGTATGTCCACGACCTCCCAGTTTTACTCTTTCCCCGTCCG
>DATGOS010000384.1:0-4579 GCA_035305725.1 Cyclobacteriaceae bacterium | reverse complement strand
GACCCCGCAGGCTTACCGCTAGATGTAGGGATTATCTACGATGAAAACAACGTATTTCAAAAAGATTTTGATTACGCTTTGGGCAACCCTTTCCAGGATGAGTTTATTGAAAGCGAAGGAAGTCTGACACAAATTTCCCTCGCCTACGGTGGGAACTTAAAAAACAAACTGTTTCTTGGAGGTTCCGTGGGCATCACCTCAGTAAATTTCCTTTCCACCAAAACGTATAATGAGGAGTTTCGGGACGATGAAAATGTAAATTCCCTTTACTACTCCCTACAGGAAAACCTGCTTCAAAACGGTACCGGCTTCAATGTAAACCTGGGCGTGATTTACAAACCACAGGACAACCTTAACCTCGGCTTTTCCTTCCACTCCCCGACCTGGAGCCGGCTTGAAGAGGAATTTGATGCTGATATTTTTGCGGAATATTATGACCTGAACGGTGCTATCGAATTTGAGGAAAGTGCAATAAGCGACATCTATCTTACCACCATCAATTTGAGAAGTCCGATGAAGCTGAGTGCCGGAGCCACCTACTTCTTCAATAAAAACGGATTTATTTCAGGGGATATTGACTATGTAGATTATTCTTCCATGCACCTATCCTCACCCGACATTTCCATGGAAGCCAACAATACGGATATCAAAAACTCCGCCGCAGCCGCAATTAACTACAGGGCGGGGGCTGAATACCGGTTTGACATGTTTAGGGTTCGTGCAGGGGCCGCTTTTTATGGCGACCCGCTGGATGATCAGAGGGATCGCACCATGGTACAGTTTTCGGGAGGAGTGGGCGTAAGGCTTGCCAGAATGTATGTGGACCTGGGTATCGTACAGAGCAACTTCCAGTCCTACTATAGCTCGTATCCGGGGGCTGAGTTGGCTACCACAGACCATTCCCGGTTGACCGGATTGCTTACGTTGGGATTTAACTTCTAAAGAAAGTCATTAGTTCGGACATCAAAAGCTCAGTGGAAATATCTTCTCCACTGAGCTTTATTTTTGCCTGATCGTAATATTGTATTCTGGCCGCATACATGTTTTTCAATTTTTGGGAAATTTCTCCCATGTCCAACCCCTGAAACAGCGGCCGCAAAGCGATTTCTCCCGAGGTCAGCCTGGAGAGGATCCGATCAAAAGGCACGTCCAAAAAAACCGAGACAGCATGTTGGTTGATTTTGTCCATGTTGTCATTAAAGCTGGGGGCACCTCCGCCGGTAGCTAAGACAAAGGCTTCATCCGAACCCAATTTTTCCTCCAGGAGCCGTGATTCCAAAGCTCTAAAAAAGCCCTCTCCTTCCTGATAAAAAATTTCAGAAACGGGTTTTCCCTCCTTTTTGCTGATCAGCTCATCCAAATCATAAAAAGTAAAGCCCAGTTGGCCAGCCAATTCCTTTCCCATTGTCGACTTGCCGCTGCCTGGCAGGCCAATCAAGACGATTTTCAGGTTATTCATGGTTAAACAGGTTCTCCACCTCTGATGCCGTTGGGGTATTGTTATGGTGATATTTTTCGAGCACCCTTCCTTCATAAAGCACCACAATTCCCGGATTGGAGCGAATTATCGTTTTCACCACGGTGGCATCAGCCATAAAACTTGGAGCCGCCCAACCCTGTGCGGCAAGCATATTCCTGAACTCGTCCCCGGAGGAGGCGCTGACGATGACAGGTTCAATATCCGATGCCTCCAGACCTTCCATCAGGTTCCCGATTCTTCCCAGATTGTCTTTGGACATCCTGGACATATTACTGATCAGGAGCAATAGTTTTTTTCCTGAAAGGATTTCTTCCGTAAAATCCCCTTCCTCGTTCCATACGGAAAAATCGGAGATTTTTGGCAGTGCCTCAGGATTTATTAATTCCATATCCACAAATTCGTAGGACTCGTCTGACGGAAATTGATCAAAAACCGTTTCTTCACCATCCTTTTTCATCCGGTAACTATACCGCAACGGCTCGGACGGCTGCATGGCCGAAGAAATGTTAACACCTTTTTTGTAGGCCCTGAAATCAATAAACGGGAGATTTTCGATGGCCCAATAAGCCAGCACAAACGCCGCAGCCAGTGAAAACAGCACCAGTCCCGTGCTCCAGGCGGGAGCGGTGTTAGGGAGATCCTTTCTGAAGAAAAAGAGGATGGCAATCAAAACCAGGAGGAAAACGTCCTTGTAAAAAGACTGCCATGGCGTAAGTTTGATAGCGTCTCCAAAACACCCGCAATCCGTTACCTTGTTGAAGTACGCCGAATAAAAAGTCAGAAAAGTAAAAAACAGTATCATTAGGGAAAGCAGTATGACTGTCAGACGCAGCTTCACACCCAGAATCAGCATCAAACCCAAAACTACCTCCAACACTACCAGAAATACGGCCAGCAGAAGGGCTACTTCTTTAAAATAGGCGAAGAAAGGCGCGATATCATAGGTGAAAACATCGAAGTACTCCTCAAGCTTGATGGCCGTGCCTACGGGGTCATTTAATTTGATCAGTCCCGACAGGATAAATAAGCCACCCACAATATAACGCGCCGCAAGCAGCAAAATCTTTTTTAACATTCGTATCTAATCGGATATTTGCCGCCAAAATACGGGATTATTTATAAAATCCTTTGGATTTGGCCAAATTCCTTGGCTTAACTTGATTATATTCGCCCGTCAGTCCGTCTCCACGAACGATATAAAAAATGGAAGAAAGCCACCTCCTTTCCGCGGGCGAAGATCAGTTATTCCAGCCAAAATTGACACTGAACATTCGGGGAAAACTCCTGCTGCTGGACGAACCCTGGGTGATGGGTATAATTAACGCTACGCCTGATTCATTTTACGCGCCAAGCAGGATAGGGAGTAACCAAAAGGAATTCTTACGAAAGGCCACGGAAATGGTTGAGGCGGGGGCCAAAATTCTTGATATTGGCGGTTACAGCAGCAGGCCGGGCGCCCTGGAAATCTCTGATCGGGAAGAACTTAAAAGGGTGATTCCCGTTATTGATAGTATTAAGGACGCATTTCCGGAGGTTCTGCTATCTATTGACACTTTTAGGAGCACAGTGGCGCAAGATTGCGTGGAAAGGGGCGTCGATATTGTGAATGACGTCTCGGGTGGCGGGCTCGATCCCGACATGATCCCCACTGTCGGGAAGCTCCAGGTGCCATACATCTGCATGCATATGAGGGGCGATCCTGAAACTATGGCCAGTTATACACATTATGAAAATCTGGAAAATGATATATTATCCTATTTTAACCAAAAACTTACGGAATGCCGGAAATCTGGCATAAAAGATGTAATAATTGATCCAGGACTAGGATTTTCAAAAACTTTAAACCAAAATTATAGAATTTTAAAAAATATTTCTTATTTTAATACTATTAATTTACCAGTTTTGATAGGATTGTCCAGAAAATCCATGATTTATAAACTGCTAGGCATCACGCAGGAAGAAGCACTAAACGGAACCACTGCCTTACATATGGTGGCTTTGATGCACGGGGCCAAAATACTCCGGGTACATGATGTGAAAGAGGCAGTACAAACAGTCACACTATTTAAACAAATAAACGCTTGAATTTTCTTTTCCGAATTGGTTTTTTAGAGGTTTCTATCGTCAACATTATAGACATTACTTTAGTGAGTATTCTCCTATACCAGGTCTATAAATTGATGAAAGGAAGCGTTGCCATTAAGATTTTTTTAGGTTTCCTGTCTATTTATCTTATTTATCTGGTGGTGAGCGCGGCGAGAATGGAATTGCTCACCATGATTTTAGGGCAATTTATGGGCGTGGGTGTGATTGCCGCAATAATTTTGTTTGCTCCTGAAATCCGAAAATTCCTGATGATCATCGGGAAATCTTCTATTTTTTCGAACGAAAACGTGTTGCAGGAATTGTTGTTTTGGAGGAAGAAGGAAACGCTGGCGTTCAATATTACCCCGATCATGGAGGCAGTAAAATCCATGGCAGGTACAAGTACAGGGGCTTTGATCGTACTTTCCAAAAATTCGGAATTAAAATTTTATGGCGAGAGCGGCGACCAAATCGACGCCATCGTGTCCAAAAGGCTGTTGGTCTCTATTTTCAATAAGTACAGCCCCCTGCATGACGGTGCCGTGATTATCTACAACGGAAAGATTAAGGCAGCCCGATGTATCCTGCCTGTAACCGAAAGGGACGTCCCCGCGCAATTCGGTCTGCGCCACAGAGCGGCCATTGGAATGTCAGAGTCGACTGATACCCTGATCCTGATTGTCTCAGAAGAGACAGGGCAAGTCTCCCTCTCCAAAAACGGCAAAATTCTCCACAACCTCTCTTTTCAGGAGGTCAGGGAACTGATCAACGGTTACCTGACAGGTGAGGACATAGATCCGAAGTTTGACCAGATCAATTCCTTCGAAACCCGCAAAGTGATGAAAAGGGTCACGGAAGCCTAAACAGGCTGAAGAGGTATTCCAAGGGTAGCCTTTTTTCGTAGGGCCCATCAGGAAATTGTAATCAAGCTTTTTGGCCTCAACCCGCGATGTCTCTTTCCCTCGGGGCTGTGATTTATGCGAGAATATTCCACATGTTGATGTTCATTCCCGC
>DATGOS010000383.1:0-4888 GCA_035305725.1 Cyclobacteriaceae bacterium | reverse complement strand
AGGAAAGGTCACCCGCCCCATATCCCGGCACGGGTATAAGGAACAATGCCGCATAATATGCCAGCAGAATCCCGGCCACCCAAAAAAGCCTGTGCAGGCTGGAAAAATTGAGGTATATCAGGCAGGAGATAAATGTTGCGATACCAATTCTTCCCAGGACACTCCCAAACCTGATTTGGGACGGCTCAAAAAAAGGCACCGGTGCATTTTTGTACAATATGCCAAGCCCTATCAGGATAAGCATCCGGATGAATACTTTTCTGTACAACTGGGTTTTGGCAATGCCCCTGGACATTCCGCTGCTTAGCGAAAAGGATAAAGAAATACCCGCAATAAAGAGAAAAAGCGGGAATATAAAGTCATAAAAGGTGAACCCGTCCCAGGCGGGGTGACGCAATTGCCTGGAAATTCCGTCAATAAACGATATCCCGGTTTTCCCTTCCAGAAGAACCAAAAAAGTACCCCCGCCAGAGATGAAAAACATGTCAAAGCCCCGTAAGGCATCAATGGATAAGATCCGGGTATTGGGTTTTAGTAAGGGAGCAGTGGACATAAAGCTTCAATGTTGGAGGAAGATCCTAAAATAACCAAAAAAACTTAATGTTTTCTATCCTCGCTTTTCCGCACACAGCCTCACTTTACACCAAAGGCGGCAGGCAGGAACCAGTGGGGAGGAAAGAAAAATGGAATTCTGAAATGAACACCATTCCAGAATTCCATTTTACAAGGTTTATCTAACTGGATTTTATACCGTGGGTTCCCAACCTTTTTCGTATTCCCTGCTCCAAAGCTTCTTAGCCGCTTTGTTGTTCAGGATATGGCCGTTTTTAGGATCGGTTTCCAGGGAGGAACCGGCTTTCTGGGCAATATTACCTAATTGACACAGCAGCGTACTGATATGGCCGCTTTCTATATCGGAATTCAAAGGCGTTCCTTTACGGATACCGTCAAAGAAGTTCTGAAGGTGAAACGAATCCAGGTTTCCACCGGGGTTGGCGAGGTCTCTTGCGTTGATTTGGTTGTCGCTAGTGATATCTTTGACCACGTTGTTTTTCAGGTCAAATATTTTATAGCTGTTGCCGCCGCCGATTTGCAGCGCGCCTTTGTCACCGTAGAAAATCACGCCCACGCTGGATCCTTCCACGTTTACTCCATTGCAACTGCGGCCTTCCCAGGTGATGGTAGCCTTATCGCCAAACTCCAGGTTGATCACCTGCGTATCGGGAAATTCCCAATCATCATCATAGCGGTACCTTCCGCCGGAAGAATTCACTTTGGTGGGGTAATCCACGTTAAGTCCCCATCGCGCAAGGTCAATCATATGGGTACCGTTGTTCAAGGCTTCCCCAGTACCCCAGTTCCAGAACCAGTGCCAGTTATAGTGGACGATGTTGTCTCTGAATTTTTCCCTGGGCGCAGGTCCCTGCCATAGTTCATAATCCAGCCAGGATGGCACAGGCACTTCTTTTCCCACGCCTATAGGTCCACGGTTGTTGGTGTACCAGGTCTTGGCAAAATAGGGCTTGCCGATGGCGCCGTCATGCACTTCTTTGATGCCGGCCGCCACATTGGGCCAGGACCTTCTCTGGTTTCCCATTTGCATGATCCGGTTATATTTTGCGGCTGCTTTTATAAGCATTTCCCCTTCCGCGGGGCTATGGCTGGCAGGTTTTTCCAGATAAACGTGCTTGCCGGCTTTCACCGCCAGTAGGGCTGCCGGGGCATGCCAATGGTCCGGAGCGGCCACTACCAATGCATCAACATCCTTATCCTCCAGGGTTTTTCTGAAATCGACAGCAGCCTTGGGCGCTTTTCCCGCGATCTCCTCCACAGCGGCACCGCATTTTTCTATGGCCCGGTGGTCCACATCCGCAAGATACAACACCTCGCAGTTGGGTTGTCTTGCAAAATTGCGGGCCAGGGCGCCACCTCTGCTGTTCACGCCCATGACAGACACCTTGATGCGTTCGTTGGCACCCAGGATGCTTGCATAGCTCTTGGAGCTGAATCCCGGCAGGATTCCGCCCAAAGAAAGCGCTGCGGTGCTGGCTATGGTTTTTTTGATAAAGTCCCGTCGGGAATCACTTGATAATTTCATAAAATCTAATTTTTGAAAATAATGACTGCAACATGCGTTAACGTACCCGAATTTAGATACAAATTTCATTTTTAACAAATCATGCTAAATCCTATTCTGAATTTTTTGTATAAAAGGCTGGAATTTGGTCCCAAAGGTGTAGTCAAAGCGGCCTTAGTAATAGATTGTGGTAGCGCTGGGACAATAAATTCCGTACTTTGTTAACTTTTCATTTATATTTGCTGACTGATTCGGGGACGTTTTAATAGTGCTACTTTAACTTTAAAAAATTTTAATACCCGTGAGTTTATTTTAAGCAATTTATCTTTTAATATTTTCCGGTATAGTTTTTCAAATTTTAATTTAAAATTTCAAATAAATGAGAAGTATTGGTTTTTCTTTTTGTGGGCTTCTTGTATTGTTGCTCGCATTGATGATGTCATGTCAAAACGATGATGAGATTATTCCTTCCAATCCGGATGCCATCGTTGATTATGATCCGGTTGTTGAAGGAGTCTTTGAGGGAGACGAATCGGCAGAATTTCCGGATGACATCGAACCCGAGGGGAATCTGCAAACCTCCTTCAAGGACAGTGAAACCAACAGTTTGTCTAATGCAGCCATAGATCAGGCCCCCGATTTTTCCATGGAAGAATTTGTTGAAGCCTTTGATAAAGTTTCTTCCAGCTTTCAGGGCATCAACCCGTCGTCAAATGAGTTTGCAGAAAAAATTATCGATGAAATTAAATCCTCTTCTTCCAGTTCCTCCCGCACAGCGCGAATCAACAACAGCAAGGACATCCAGTCAATTTTCGACAAGTTTAACAACCTCACTCCTGAGGAAAAGTCCCTGGTTTTGAAGAACCCTGTGAAAGCCTACAGATCCAATGCCGCGGCAAATGCCGCTGTTCAGGCCACAGTTTCACTTTTCGGAGAAAATGGCTATAAGACGCGGTCGGATGCTTTTAGGCACAGTTACTGGAACTGGCTTATGAGCAAATGTTGCTCGGTGGAGTGGGCAAGAGCGTTCGCCACTGCGCATGAAAGCCAAACGCCGAACAACGACGACAAGCGTATGGACCTCAACAACAACATGATCGGACGCAGACTATTTGCGGGCAACCCCTCCGCAAGCGAGACTGAAGCCCAGGCGGCGCTGCTTGACTATAAATTGCTTTGGGTCAATGAGGAACAAAAAAACGTGACCGTGGGGATTGATTATCTTGTCTATTTGAGCCCGGTACAGTCGTTGACCGTTTTTGATGACGGACCGGAGTATGATGATATTTATGAGATATTGTGGGACGGTAGGCTTTTAGGCACCACGCCCCAAGGGGGATCAAGGGCATTTGAGTTTAGCCAAATCGCATCGGGAACTTATGATCTCGACATCCATTGTACCCTTGACGGAACCAAGGGGGGCTGTGGCTTTCAGATCATTTTGGATGGGGCGATGAGGCTCGGTTCGGGAGAAAGGCGGACTCCCCAGATAGTAATTGGCGAATCTACCGTGCATAACAATCAGGCTACTTTTCCTACCATGAAAGTTAGAAAAATTGATCTGGCAAACTAAATTCTATTTACCCTTTCCCAGCCTGTCTGGGAAAGGGTCTTATTGGAAAGCCATCGGTCGCTTGATCCTAAGAAGCGTTTTTTTAATATTCTTGTCTGGCCTTACCGCCTGTGAGTCCTACCATAAAAAGGTGATTTCTGATTTTAATGCTACAATAAAACTGGAAGCAAAAAATCAAAACAATCAAGCAGAAATTGTCAGTATAAAACTGAGGATAAAATCCGATACAAGCCAACCTGTAAACATCACACTTTCGTGCAATGGCCAACTGGTTCGGGAAATCCGCCTGAAAGCGGGTGATACGATAACCGTTCTTGCGGATTGCTATTCTAATTATGCGGAAATTGCCTTCCCCGGTGCCGTTCCTGATAGCGGCAGCATAACCGTTGAATATAGATTTGGCAGCATTTAGCCAGCTGAACTGCTGCCCGGATAGACGAGCGGTTAAAGCAATTTCCCGTGTTTCCTTTTGGGTTTTACAGTAGCGGACGGAGTGCCACGTTTTGACAGATCAATGCGAAGCAACCCCGTCAACCAGTGCTGTTTCCTCCCAGGGGATGGTATCGGATCTCTGCGGCATTGATGATGGCTTCCAGCATCTGGGAGTAATCAAGGTTACCAAGAGCGCTCATTTTTGCCAGGTGTCCGTCCCAGCACCATCCGGGATTGGGATTTACTTCCAAAAGTTTTGGTTCTCCCAGACTGTTCAGTCTCCAGTCAAACCTGCAATAATCCCTACAGTCCAGCCTTTCAAAAAGCTTTAGGCTGTGGTACACCAGTTCCTGCTCCACACTGGCCGGGACGGTCGCCGGAATGGACTTGAGGGCCTTCATGTAGGGAGAGTCCTGCAGCCACTTAGCTTCGTACCCGCAGATTTTGGGCATACCTTCCGGCAGGTCTGAATAATCTTCTTCAATCAGCGGCAGCACCTTGTACTGGTCCATGTTTCCTATGATCCCCACAGACAGTTCAGCCCCTGTCAAAAACTCCTCCAGCAGGATGGGCTTGCCGTAGCCGAAGTTCTTTCTGATCCAGAGGATGGCATCTGTCAGTTCTTCCACGGTGTTGGTCACGCTTTTCTGCGTGATGCCAAAGCTTGAGTCCCCAAAATTGGGTTTGGCAATGATGGGAAAAGGAAGGTTGAGTTCAAAAAGGTTTTCATCCGCCGTAATGACGAAAGCATCCGCCACGGGAACCCCAATTTCCGTGGCTATCCCGCGAATCAATGATTTGTCATA
>DATGOS010000382.1:0-7091 GCA_035305725.1 Cyclobacteriaceae bacterium | reverse complement strand
GTTACTTCAATGCCGTCAGCAGTCATTTGCTCAAGACTCAAGGGATTCGCCTGAAAATAATTTTCATCCACTACTGCGGGGGCGTTGCGTCCGAAAGTTGTTCCAGCGCCTCTCTGATCACAGTTGACTAGTGTGAAGTTTTTTTCCCAATCTCCAAAGATGCCCTCAGATTAAGGGCTGATCGGGCTGCCCGGGCCACCATGCAGGAATAAGATTACTGGATTAGATCTGTCATTTCCCTTTATGGTGATCCATTGTTCGATCCCGCCTACCAGGATGTATTTCATCTCATCAATGGAACTTTCTTTAGCATGAGAAGATGAAAACACCAACATGAATGAGATGCAATTCAACATTTTTTTCCATTTCATCTCTTGGCCTTTTTTAGTTAGGGAAATTTACCGATTTTCTTCCAATATGTATTCAATTGCTTCAAGATACTCCCTACGGGTAGCGACGCGATCTGGGCTAGCAAAAAAAGGTCTGATCGGAAGCTTAATCCATCTTTGGCTTGTATCTTAGCAAGATAATTTAAACTTCTGAATGATGAATTGGAAAGTTGTAAAAGCGTATGAGGACATCACTTATAAAAAATCCGACGGGGTGGCCAGGATTGCCTTTAACAGACCCAATGTTAGAAATGCATTCCGGCCAAAGACGGTAGGAGAGTTGTTTGAGGCTTTGCTGGATGCCAGGGAAGATACCAGTATCGGCGTGGTGTTGCTGTCAGCGGAAGGCCCGTCAACCAAAGATGGGGTGTATTCTTTCTGCAGCGGTGGCGACCAAAATGCCCGTGGCCATCAAGGCTATGTAGATGATGACGGGATGCCACGGCTGAATATCCTAGAGGTGCAGCGCCTGATCCGTTTTATGCCCAAGGTGGTGATTGCGGTGGTTCCCGGCTGGGCAGTAGGTGGGGGGCATAGCTTGCATACCGTTTGCGACCTGACTTTGGCAAGTAAGGAGCATGCCATATTTAAACAAACTGATGCCGACGTCACCAGTTTTGACGGTGGATACGGATCCGCCTATTTGGCCAAAATGGTGGGACAGAAGCGGGCCAGAGAGATCTTTTTTTTAGGCCGGAACTATTCCGCGCAGGAAGCTTTCGAGATGGGCATGGTCAATGCCGTAATCCCTCATGAGGAACTGGAAGCTACGGCCTATGCGTGGGCGCAGGAGATCCTCCAAAAATCTCCGACTTCTATCAAAATGCTCAAGTTTGCCTTTAACCTTACCGATGACGGTATGGTGGGCCAGCAGGTATTTGCGGGGGAGGCCACCCGTTTAGCCTATATGACCGAGGAGGCCAAGGAAGGGAGAGATGCGTTCCTGGAAAAAAGGAAGCCGGATTTTAAAAAGATCAAATGGATACCTTAGCCACACGATAGGTCCGGTTGATTTGAAGATGCCTTTGAACCAAAATGACTATGGAATACAAATCCAGAAGGCTAGCAGGAATACTCTTAATTGTTCTGCCCACAGTAGCCTACGGCGGGGTTAGTCTCCTATATCTTTTGATAAGTGCAGAGGATGGATACACGAACAATCCACTGCGCCAGGATTTGTGGAGGGCCGGGCATGCACATGCCGGCGTTTTGTTGATTTTATCCCTGGTCATTTTGAGGTATGTGGATGAGGCAGCGTTGTCTCCAATTATGAAACAACTGGTCAGGCACGGTGTCCCGCTATCGGCCATTATAATTCCGGCGGCTTTTTTCCTGTCTGTTTTGGATCCCGGCGCCACTGAGCCAAATGCATGGATATATTTGGCCTATCTGGGATTTGGGATACTTACCTTCACCTTTTTGGTCTTGGGAATAGGTCTAGTAAAAAAATCCCCAAATCCGTAACTAACGGACCTGGGGATTTAATGAAGTGGTTTTACCAGGTTATCTTAAACCTTGGTAACGTTAATAGCGCTTGGACCTCTGTCGGTTTGTTCCAACTCGTATTCCACTTTGTCACCTTCATACAAATCTTCTTTTGTACCGGACCTGTGCACGAAGACATCCTTACCTCCAGCGTCTGGAGTTATAAAACCAAATCCTTTGGTGTCATTGAAAAACTTTACTTCACCTGTTGCCATAATTTGAATTGTTATTGATTGATTGAATTTAAAGATACTATTATTTTGTTAACCTTACTGATCTGAAGAATATTTCTGAGATATTTCTTTTAATTTGTTGTCAATTTCCGTTCTGTCCATCCATTGTCCGCGTGCCATTACACCCACGGGGCTTCGGAGATTTCCTACATTATCCAGTGGGTTTTCGTCCAATAAAATAAGATCGGCCTCAAGCCCCTCTTTCACTTCTCCGTAAGCGCCGCCAAAGAATTCGGCAGGGTTGATCGTCCCGGTTTGGATGATTTCAAGCGGCGTGAGTCCGGCCCGGACCATGCCGTCAATCTCATGATGGATGGAAAATCCAGGCACATTAAATACCTGGGGCGCGTCGGATCCCAGCAATAACCCCTGTCCCTCATCCTGTAGCCGCCTCAAAAACTGAAAACGGATGTTGTTGAACTTGGCCCAGGTGGCGGAATCATAATTGGAACCGGAGGTAAGGTTCTTCTTGCTCTTTATCCAGTTTTCCATGGTGCCGGGGTCCATGTACTGCATTTCTTCTTCCGCAGCCAAGGTTTCTGCCGGGATTGGAGAAAACCACCGGTCAAACAAACTCTGGGTAGGCACGACCCAAACCTGATGGGTTTTGCTCATTTCAACCAGTTCATCAATTTGGGAAGTGTCGGCAAGGTCGGTGAAATTATAACCAAAAAATCCGTTTTGGGTGGGATCCACGTTGGCGGAGGCCGGCACCAGACCTTCCAGAAAGGCGTCAATATGGTCAATTGTCGCGTATCCGCTTTCCATGGCTTTCCGCACCCCGACCAAACTCGATACGTGACCCGCGAAATCAATTCCTGCTTCATTTGCTGTTTTCACTACCTCATCAAACACCTCCGGCTGCAAGCCCGGATGGATTTTGAGAAAGTCATACCCTTCGTCAGCATAAACAGGAATTTTGTCCCGCGCATCTTCCGGGCTCTTTATAGTACCCCCGCTTATGGAAGGACTGGAGGTATATATCCTGGGGCTTAAAATTTCCTGGGCATTTGCCTTTTCTCTCAGCTCCAGATGATGGGGATGCCCCAACATGCCCCGGATGGTAGTGATCCCGTTGGATAGGTAAAGAAACAAAGTCTCCTCGATTTTCGGGTCGTCCCAGGGTAGGGAAGGGATGTGGGCATGCATTTCTGCCAGACCGGGAATCAAATACTTGTCGGTCCCGTCGATTAGGGTGGCCTCTCCAAAATTGATCTCTGTCTCCAGGTCCAGAATCCTGTCGATTTTCATGGAATCAATTACTACATGGCCTTGTTTGATGTCTCCGTTCCTGACATCAACAATATTAACATTGGAAAAAACATAGGCATCGTCACTGATTGTTTCCGCGGAATTTCCGGGCTGGCAGGATACCAGCGCCGTGAGAACAGCCAGCAGGGGCAAAAGGGGAAGAAACG
The DNA here is from genome assembly GCA_035305725.1 of Cyclobacteriaceae bacterium. GTDB lineage: Bacteria > Bacteroidota > Bacteroidia > Cytophagales > Cyclobacteriaceae > DATGMS01. The sequence continues at coordinate 3,566 of DATGOS010000382.1, read as the reverse complement.
GCTTCATATTTACCATTTTGTTAACGTTTAAACAAGTTACATATTTTTATGTATAAAACACGAAAATTAATCTATATTATTTGAAATTTTTTTCATATTCCACCCCTGCGGCTGAGCATTGACAGATTTTGAATAGTAAATTGGAGTAAATGAAGACGCTGTCGGTCATTTTCGACGGTGCCTGGCACAGCGGCAAGCGCCGGTTTTGTTGATTTTCCCAAGCAATGAATTTCCTGGACAATGGCTATGGACTTCACGGCCATTCTGTCCAACCTGTTTTTACTATTTAACCACCAGTATTATTTTTCCAATATGCGAAGAGGTTTCCATGAGCCGGTGAGCTTTTGCGGCTTCCTCCAGGGCAAAAGATTTAAAAACAACCGGACGGATTCTAGAAGGAATTAACGGCCAGATATGGTTATACAGATTTTGGGCGATTTTTCCTTTATATTCCACGGATCGGGGCCTCAATAGGGAGCCGGTGATGACCAATTGTTTGGCCATCACCTGCATCAGGTTAATGGTGCCCATCCTCCCCTGCATGGCATTGATCATCACCAGGCAGCCATTGTGTTTGAGAATCTCAATATTTTTACCAACATAATCCCCGCCCACCATGTCCAGCACAATATCCACCCCTTCATCGGCCGTCAGCGACTTGACCCGGGAGACAAAATCCTCTTTTTTGTAATTGATTGCTTTGTCAGCCCCCAATTCCTCGCAGGCCAGGCATTTTTCATCGCTCCCGGCAGTAACATATACCTTGCCGCCCATGGCTTTTATCATTTGTATAGCCGCCACGCCGATCCCGCTGCTTCCCCCGTGTACCAGCACGCTTTCCTCCCGGGAAAAACGGGCAAGGTCGAAGACGTTGTTCCACACGGTAAAGAACGTTTCGGGAATTGAGGCTGCCTCTTCCATGCTTATTCCCGGGGGGATGGGTAAACATTGCGGGGCGGGCACGGCGACATATTCGGCATACCCTCCGCCGGAGAGGAGCGCGCACACGGCCATGCCTTTACTAAAAGAATTGACTCCCTCTGCGACTTGTGCTACATGGCCGGCTACCTCCAGTCCCGGAATATCTGCGGGCGCGTCCTTAGGGGCGGGATATTTTCCCATACGTTGGAATACATCGGGACGGTTTATTCCGGCTGCCTTCACCTTGATCAGAATCTCCCCCGGCTTGGGACTTGGTTTTTCCCGTTCGGCAACTTGAAGTACTTCGGGTGGTCCTGGCTGGCTGATGTGGATTATGCGCATAAGAAATTTTATATAAGGGGCAAAACAATTTTAATCCTTGAATTTATTAAATACATTTAACTTCCAAAACAGTTGCCAACCCGGCAACTTAAAAGCAGAACATATTATTCACAAAAACCTCAAATCCATGAAAAGAAAAGCAACAGCCGTTTGGAAAGGATCCGGAAAGGATGGAACAGGATCTCTGTCTTCTTCCAATAAGTTTTTTGACAATACCCCCTACAGTGCGAAGTCCCGGTTTGAGAATGAAGACGGAAAATTGGGCACCAATCCGGAGGAGTTGATCGCTGCCGCCCATGCGGGATGTTTTTCAATGGCCTTGAGCTTCCAGATCGATGGAAAAGGATATACTGCGGAGGAACTTAGTACGGAGGCTACCGTGGTGTTGGAAAAACAGGATGCCGGATTCGCCATTACAGGCATTAATCTAGTAACGAACGGAAGGGTGCCAGGGATGAAAAAGGAGGAGTTTGAAGAACTAGCCCAGGTGGCCAAGGACAATTGTCCTGTCAGTAAAGCCTTGAGTGCGGTTCCGATCTCATTATCGGTGGAATTTTCTTCCTAACCATGAAGGGCTCCGGGGAGGCTTAGTTTTTTTCCCGGGAGCCTCTCTCGATGTTTACGCAGGAATTAGAAATATTGCCTTTAAAACCCCTTTAAAAAGGACATTTAAAAGAATAACATTAAGTTAAAATTTGGAAATAATTAGAACAAAATTTTCATTTAACGTAAATTTTTCATGCATACGATAAAAAATTTTTAATCAACGCCCTCCTTTGTTATAAAGTTTCTCCCTTCTTCACCCTTTTTCAACCGTAATAAAATTAATCATTGATTGGAGGCTTAATGATTAATAATATATTTGTCAATCGAATTTTAGAACTATTGCCTTTATGGAACAATCATTTATTTATTTGATCCCTTTGATGGGGATAGTGGGCCTTATTGTGATGGCCATAAAATCTGCCTGGGTAGTTAAACAACCCTCAGGAGATAAAAACATGGTGGAGCTGGCGGGTTTCATCGCCAAAGGGGCCATGTCTTTTTTGAAAGCAGAATGGAAGGTAATGGCTTATTTCGTGGTGATTGCCGGACTGATTTTGGCATGGTCCGGGACCTTGGTGGACAACTCGCACCCCGTAATCGCAGTTTCTTTTCTCATCGGTGCGGTGCTTTCCGCGCTGGCAGGGTATATAGGCATGAATATCGCCTCCAAGTCCAACGTACGGACCACCCAGGCGGCCAAGAACAGCTTAAGCAATGCCTTGAAGGTTTCGTTCACCGGAGGGACTGTAATGGGACTGGGCGTAGCAGGCCTGGCCGTACTTGGCATGGGTTCACTTTTTATCGTGTTTTACAATATTTTTGTGGTTTCCACGGGAGGCGATGTTAACGGCCATGCCATGGAAACGGCTTTGGAAGTTCTGGCGGGTTTCTCTTTGGGCGCGGAGTCCATTGCCCTATTTGCCAGAGTAGGCGGCGGGATTTACACCAAAGCTGCCGATGTGGGAGCGGACTTGGTGGGTAAAGTGGAAGCAGGCATCCCTGAGGATGATGTGCGGAATCCCGCTACCATTGCCGACAACGTGGGAGACAATGTAGGGGATGTGGCCGGTATGGGCGCTGACTTATTTGGATCTTATGTGGCTACGATTTTGGCTTCCATGGTATTGGGAAGGGAGATCGTTTCCAACGACGATTTTGGAGGTATAGCCCCCATTATATTGCCGCTCGCCATCGCCGGCCTGGGGTTACTGTTTTCCATTGTGGGTACCGTGTTTGTGAGGATAAAACAGGAAACGGACAGTGTACAGGCCGCGCTGAACAAAGGCAACTGGATATCCATTGGCCTTACTGTGGCGGCTTCTTATTTTCTGATAAACTATTTGTTGCCTGACGGTGACCTGGTGATGGGACGGGACGGTTCCGTAGCCTTTACAAAAATGGGGGTATTCGGGGCGGTATTTATCGGCTTGATAGTAGGGGCGCTGATGAGCATCATTACAGAATATTACACGGCGATGGGAAGAAGGCCCGTCGATTCCATTATCAAACAATCCTCCACCGGACATGCTACCAATATAATAGGTGGCCTGGCCGTGGGCATGGAGTCAACGGTATTGCCCATCCTCGTGTTGGCAGGAGGCATATTTACCTCCTATATGGCAGCGGGTTTATACGGCGTAGCGATTGCGGCGGCGGGTATGATGGCCACCACGGCCATGCAGCTGGCCATAGACGCCTTTGGTCCTATCGCGGACAATGCGGGGGGAATAGCAGAAATGTCCGGCCTGCCCAAAGAA
>DATGOS010000381.1:0-3817 GCA_035305725.1 Cyclobacteriaceae bacterium | reverse complement strand
CCGCCAATTGAAAACTGTTGGTTGGCAAAAGTCATGTCCCCCAGGGGGAGCTTGTAATAGGGTTCAATCGATAGGTAAGTGCCGTTTTTCAAATTGTACTCATATCCTACCGACAGGTTTAACATCCTGCCGAGGTCCATGCCGTCCGCCCCTCCCTCCGGCCTTGCCTCATGGGTAAATTCCTGCACCGACTGCCGGAAAGCCAGGGCACCCTCGGTGCTGGTGGTAAAATAAGAATTCATCGCATAGGTCTCATAAGTTTTCTGATTGAGATAGACCATGCTGGACAACCCGGAGATCAGGTACAAGCCTGACTTTTCCTTATCCATCACCTTGTATTTTAAATTTATCGGGATGTCCAGCCCTGAAAAGTTCAGTTCCGAATCGGATCCGATAAAACTGGACCTGGCAGAAAGGCTTGACATCAAATCACTTTGGGGGAGGGCGTCATTTCTTTCCGGAACCATACTGTGGCTGGCATAAGTCACCCCGACGTCCAGCTTCAGCCTGTTGTTAATAGAAAACTCTGACATTATTCCCGCGCCCAAAGTCATTCCTTCCCCGGCATTGGAGGTAGTCTGAGGGCCCACCAGTAAACCCAGTCTCATTTTGTTGCTGCTTTCCTTTTGTTCGGATTTGCCGGCACCTGCGACTTCGCCTTTCCATGCATCCACCCATTGCTGGGCTGTTTTTGTGTCATCCCTTTGCGCAATGACCAGGTTACCTATTTTTTCATTGGCCGCATTTTCCTGGATATCCTGCTTCATGTCCATGGACTGCTCAAGTTTCCGCCCCATCTCTTCCAGTGAGGGACTTTGGTCCGTCACCGTGGCCACATGTTGTATGGGCAGAGAGACTTCCCGCTGGACAACATCCGGTTCGGCGCTGTCAGAAGCTGGCAGCACCGCTTTATTGGCATCCCGGCTCCCGAGATTTTTTTCTGCCTGGGCTAGATTTTCGCTTTCCTCTTGCCTGGGCAACTCCGCTTTTTCAAACTGTTTGTTTTCTATGGAAATGGAATCGGTGATGGTCTGGACGTTCTTTTGTAGGTCGTCGCCGATGGGCCAAAAAACCAGTACCAACAAAAGTGAGGCAGCTATTCCCGAAATCAAAAACGGCCAGTATGCGAATTTTTTCTTTTTGCGGGGATGGAAATAGGCATGGGAAAGCTTTTCCCACTCCTGCGGGTTAAAGGGCTCTTCATGGTTAAGGAAGGAGTCCCTGATCTTTTCCACCAGTTTCCTATCGAACTGCTCCTTCATCTCTGATTCTGTTTAACGCTGTAATTTTGTCTCTCAATTTTTGTTTGGCCCGCGCCAGGTACGTCCTGCAAGTACTCGGGGGAATGCCTAGGCTATCGCTGATTTCCTGATGGCTGTAGCCTTCTATTTCATACATGTTGAAGATGATCCTCATGGCTTCGGGCAGCTCCCTGAGCAAATCCAGGATATCCTCTTTGGACAGTTCATCCACTACACTGGGATCGCAGATTTTGTGTTCCGCCTTTTCAATCTCCATGTCAGCATAGTACTTCACGTTTTTCCTGTAATAATCAATGGAGGTGTTGATAAGTATCCTCCTGAACCAGCCTTTGAAGGCATTTTCTTCAGCATACTGTCCAAGCTTATCGAACACCTTCATAAAACTGTCATTCACAATCTCGCAAGCCTCCTCCCGGGAGTTGGAATACCGCAGGGCAATGCTCATAGCATAGCCATAGAAATGCCTGTAAAGCTTTTCCAACGATTTTGGATTCCCGTCCTTTGCTTCCCTTACAAGGTTTTGTTCCAACTGAATGGTTTTAAAATTGGCAGTTCTATATATAAGACGCTGGGGACTTCAAAAACGCTACAGCCCTTTTCAAAAAATATGCTGTTCAATAGCAGAAATTAATGGCTGCTTTTCTGAATAAAGAAAGAATTTCCCTGAATGGCGTTTTTTATTCTTCTCCCAAACCTCTACTTTTATTTCCAACATTTGATTAACTTAAGGACAAAATTAGCGTATAATTCCAGACAGATTATGACAACAGCTAAAATTTATCTGGTCTTCATCCTCCTCATGGGGCTGTCTCTGGAAGGCTTTGCCCAGCGGGAAGACGCGGGAGATTATGACTACGACCGGGAAGTCTTGTTTGGTGTGAACAAAAATACCAACGGGGGATTGATTGGCGGGTTCAGTTTGAAATTTGGCTCCCGGGTGGACGAAACCAACTTCCAGTTCTTCCAGGCAGAGTTTGCCAATGTAAAAAATCCCCGGGAAGTTCGTTATAACACTGCCCTGGGGAACAGCTATATTTTTGGAAAGACCAATTACCTATATTCAGTCAGGCCCCAGTACGGAAGGGAGAAAATATTATTTAAAAAAGCACCACAGCAGGGGGTACAGATTTCCATACTGTCTGCCCTGGGACCCACGCTGGGCGTAATCGCCCCTTATTATATTGAATATTCAATCACCCGGGCAGAGTCGGTGCGGGAACAGTATGATCCCGAAGTCCACAAGAGCATGTGGGATGTTATGGGCCCGGGGAGGATTTTTGAAGGCATAGACCAGTCGGAACTGGCCATTGGAGGACATGCCAAAGTTGCCCTTGCTTTTGAATTCGGGGTTTTCCGGTCGAATGTGACGGGATTGGAACTCGGCTACCTGTTGGAGGGTTTCACAAAGGAGATTGTCCTGATGCCCACGACCAAAAACCGGCAAATCTTCCAGTCGGCCTACTTTACCCTCTTCTACGGTTTTAGGAAATAAGGAGTATTGGGAATTCCGGGGCAGGAAGTGTATTTTTGTTGGAAGTAAAAAAGTTGAGATGATTGAATTACCCGTAATATCCGAGGAGGCTACCAAAAGAAAAAAACCGAACTGGCTGAGGGTGAAACTTCCGGTCGGAAAGGAATATGCCAAAGTCCGCGAGTTAGTGGACACCCACAAATTACATACGATCTGTGAAAGCGGCAATTGCCCCAATATGGGTGAGTGCTGGGGCGCGGGCACGGCCACTTTTATGATCTTGGGAAATGTTTGTACCCGTTCCTGCTCGTTTTGCGCCGTGGCCACCGGCAGGCCGCCCGAATATGACACAGACGAACCCAGACGGGTAGCCGAAGCAATTCACCTGATGGGTGTGAAGCATGCCGTGATTACTTCTGTAAACCGCGATGAACTGAAGGACAGAGGCGCGGAAATATGGTATCAAACGGTCATAGAAACCAAAAAACTCTCCCCCGATACCACCATAGAAACCCTGATCCCTGACGTTAAATCGAGCTTGGATGCTTTATATCGAATGATCAGCGCGGGACAGGAGGTGGTGTCCCATAACATGGAAACGGTGGAAAGCCTTTACCGCCGGGTGAGGCCACAGGCCAAATACTACAGGTCTTTGGAACAGATCAAGCTGACCAAAGAATATGGAAAACGCACAAAATCAGGTATGATGCTTGGTTTGGGCGAAAAGCCCGAGGAAGTCCACAAAGCCATGGATGACCTGGCCGCCCACGGCTGCGATATCCTTACCTTGGGGCAATATCTGCAACCCACCAAGATGCATATTGAGGTGGCTGAATTTATCCATCCGGATCAGTTCGACCGCTACCGTGAGGAAGGGCTCAAAAGAGGCCTGAAGTATGTGGAGTCCGGCCCGTTGGTAAGGTCGTCCTACCATGCGGAGCGACATGTGAATGTGTAACGAAGACGCCTGCCTGCCGACAGGCAGGGGAAACCGGTGACCGGAGACGGAAGAGTGGCCGGATGACGGGTGTCGGAAGCGGGAAGATGGAAGAGCGCCCTAGATATCGGATGACGGGTCTTTATT
>DATGOS010000380.1:0-7721 GCA_035305725.1 Cyclobacteriaceae bacterium | reverse complement strand
GTTTCAATGAAAGGCAAATATAAGCAGTCATAGCTTTCCTCACCAAATGACCATTCAACAACTAGAGTATATCCTTGCCGTTGACCGGCACCGGCATTTCGGACACGCTGCCGAATCATGCTTTGTCACACAGCCCACCCTGAGTGCCCAGATAAGCAAACTGGAAAGGGAACTCGATGTGCTAATTTTTGACCGCTCCAAGATGCCTGTCATACCCACGGAGATAGGAGAACAGCTTCTTGCGCAGGCAAAACGCGTGGTCGCGGAGAGTAAGGGGATATATGAGATGATCTCCCAACTAAAGGGGAAAATCGGCGGAATGATCAAGGTAGGAATCATACCCACCCTGGCGCCTTATCTTCTTCACCGGTTCATAGGCGACTTTTTGGAAAAGTTTCCTGAAGTTCAGCTTCAGGTAGAAGAAATGGTAACAGAGGAGGTTGTCAAAAGGCTAAAAAATGACGATCTGGACCTGGGCATCGTAGCCACGCCTTTGGAGGAACAGGGCATTATTGAAAAGCCCATGTTTTATGAAGACTTTGTCGCTTACTTTTCCAAGAACCATCCCCTGTTGGAGAAGAAAAAGGTAGATGCGGGTGAACTGCAGGGCGATGAACTTTGGGTACTCCAGCAAGGCCACTGCTTCCGGGAGCAGGTCCTGGGGATTTGCGGGCAAAAGAAATTTCAGCGAAAGAATTTCCACTATGAAAGCGGCTCACTGGAAGGCTTGAAAAACATGGTGGACCGGTACAAAGGCGTCACCTTGCTTCCCCAGCTTGCCACCCTGGACCTGAACGAATCAGAGAAAGCCAGGCTGCGTCCATTTGCCGGAGAGCAAACCAGCAGAGAGATAAGCCTAGTCTTGACCAGAAGCTTTTTGAAGATAAAACTCGTCGAGCTGTTGTTTAAAGAGATTGTCGGCGCACTGCCCAAAGAAATCAGTTTGCACAAAAAAGGGACGGTGCAGCGGTTTAGGTGATTTGGCGGAAGCCCAAAAAGGAGGATGATTTATCCCGGTCTTTTAGATTTTTCTACTTTATGATGTAATTTTGATTTTGTTCATTTAATCGCCCCGACATGTCAGTACAGCAGTATATTCAGGACCATCAGGACCGCTTCCTCCAGGAATTGTTTGAACTTCTCCGCATTCCTTCCGTGAGTGCGGATTCCAATTTTCAGCCTGAAGTATTCTATGCGGCAGCTTTTGTAAAGAAAAGCCTTGAAAATGCAGGGGCGGACAAGGTGGAGGTTTGTGAGACGGAAGGTTTCCCCGTAGTCTATGGGGAAAAAATCATTGACCCCGCCGCACCCACCGTGTTGGTGTATGGCCATTATGACGTTCAGCCGGCAGATCCTTATGCGCTGTGGGAATCTCCGCCTTTCGAACCTCAGGTAAAAAAAACAGCAGCGCATCCGGAAGGCGCGGTTTTCGCCCGTGGCGCCGCCGACGACAAAGGTCAGTTTTTTATGCATATTAAAGCATTTGAAGCCCTGGTGCGGCAAAAGGAACTGCCGTGCAATGTTAAATTCATGATTGAGGGCGAGGAGGAGGTGGGATCTTCCCATTTGGAGCCCTTTGTCAAGCAGTACCGGGAAAAATTAAAGGCAGATGCTGTTTTAATTTCGGACACCAGCATGATTTCTCTTGAAAACCCCTCCATAACCGTGGGTTTGAGAGGGCTGGCGTATATGGAAGTGGAAGTGACCGGTCCGAATAAGGACCTGCACAGCGGGACTTTTGGAGGAGCCGTGGCCAATCCCATCAACATCCTTTGCCGGATGATTGCCTCCCTTCAGGACAAAGACAACCGGATCACGATTCCCGGCTTTTATGATAAAGTGGAAATTTTGTCTGATTCCTACCGCGAATTATTGAACAAGGCTCCCTTCGACGAATCGCAATTTAAGCAGAAGCTGGATATTGCCGAAACTTCCGGAGAGGCAGGTTATACCACCATTGAGCGTACGGGCATCAGGCCCACGCTGGATGTCAACGGGATCTGGGGCGGCTACACCGGCCTGGGTGCCAAGACGGTTTTGCCCTCCAAGGCCTACGCAAAAATATCCATGAGGCTGGTCCCCAACCAGGATTTTAATGAAATTTCCGCTTTGTTTGAAAAGCACCTGAAGGCCATTGCGCCGGCGTCCGTTAAGGTCAAGGTGACTACCCATCACGGCGGGCATCCCGCCGTGATATCCACGGATTCGAAAGCCTATAGAGCCGCCGAAGCGGCCGTCTTGGAGGTATTCGGAAAAAAGGCTATTCCTACCCGGGAGGGGGGATCCATTCCCATTACCTCCCTGTTTCAAAAAGAACTGGGCGTGGACCCCATCTTGCTTGGCTTTGGCCTGGACACGGACGCCATCCATTCCCCCAATGAACATTTTGGGCTGAAAAATTTTTACATGGGGATCAATACCATCGCGTCCTTTTATAAGCATTTCCAAAAGCAATGGATTAACCATGAATAAGCGGATGACGGAACTTATGCCTAATTCTTGACATTGATAGCTTTAAACTGAAATAATAACTGATGCCCAACACGTTGAAGCTTCTTGTTTGCCTGACTTTTTTAATCCTGAACAATTTTTCTGTTTTTGCCCAGATCATCAGCCCACCGCAGTGGGACATTCGGCTTTCAAAAACGGATCTTGTCGTTGGCGAGGAAGTGGAACTGGTCATGCAGACAGAAATACCGCCCAACTGGTACATCTACTCCAATGATTTTGATCCGGATTTAGGACCCATACTTACTGAATTGGTATTGGAAGACTCTTTGGGGCTGGAAAGGACAGGAGACTTACGGGCTATTGAACCTAAGCGAAAATACGAAGATGTCTGGGATGGTGAGGTCACCTATTTTGACGACAGAGGGGAGTTTAGGCAAAGCATCCAACTCACGGGGGAAGAAATACTGCTGAGAGGTACGGTGATTTATCAGATGTGTTCGGAAGTTACCGGGCTGTGCGTCAATTTTGAAGAGGATTTTGTAATCGAGGCGAAGGCAGAAGGAGCCCCGGACGATTCAATACCGTCCGAATCAGAGAATGATGAGCAGAAAGTGGAGGCGCTGGCACAGGATGAACCTGAAGAAAATGAGGAAGCTTATAATCCCGAACCGGAAAAAACCATAGAGGAAGATATTTTGCCAATAGAAAATGATGGTGAGGGATCTGACAGATCCATGGCTTCCATGATGGGTTTTATGTTGTTGGCCTTTTTGGGTGGGTTGGCGGCGTTGCTGACGCCCTGTGTGTTTCCTATGATCCCGATGACGGTTACTTTTTTTACCGGGCGGGCCAAATCACGTGCGCAGGGTATTAAAAATGCTTTTGTGTACGGGTTTTCCATTATAGGCATCTATACCCTGGCGGGAACATTGGTCGCCGCGACACAAGGGCCTGAATTCGCAAACTGGCTTTCGACGCACTGGTTGCCCAATGTCTTTTTCTTTCTGATATTTATCTTCTTTGCCCTCGCATTTTTGGGTTTGTTTGAACTGAATTTGCCCAGCAGCCTGGTCAATAAGGTGGACGCCAGGGGAGACAAGGGTGGATTGACCGGCATTTTCTTTATGGCTTTTACCTTGGTGCTGGTTTCATTTTCCTGTACCGGCCCTATTGTGGGTTCGATCTTGATTGCTTCCGCGGGAGGGGAAATTCTGCAGCCCATTTTGGGGATGTTTGCCTTTTCCCTGGCCTTCGCGATTCCTTTTGCCCTTTTTGCCATTTTCCCGGAATGGCTGAACAGCCTGCCAAAATCCGGTGGCTGGTTGAATTCGGTCAAGGTGGTTTTGGGGTTTCTGGAACTGGCCCTGGCCTTTAAATTTTTGAGCATCGCGGACCAGGTCTACCACTGGGGATTATTGGACCGGGACATCTATATTGTCATCTGGATCGTTATTTTCGCTTTCCTGGGCTTTTACCTGTTGGGGAAAATAAGGCTCCCCAATGATTCTCCCACAGAACATGTTGGCGTGCCGCGATTACTGCTTTCCATGGCTACTTTCGTTTTTGTGGTTTACATGATTCCGGGTTTATGGGGCGCGCCGCTAAAGGCTTTGAGCGGTTATCTTCCTCCCATGAGCGGCCATGATTTCAATCTGATAAAAACAATCCGGGAAAGCAGTACTCCGGGCTCCGGGGATAGCATGGCGGAAGCGCCTAAGTATGGCGACTTTTTGCACTTTCCACACGGCCTTGAGGGATACTTTGACTATGAGCAGGCCCTGGCAGTGGCAAAAAAGGTAAACAAGCCTTTGTTTATTGACTTTACCGGGCACGGATGTGTGAACTGTAGGGAAATGGAAGCCAAGGTGTGGATTGAGCAGGAGGTCCTTCGGCGGTTTGAGGAGGATTTCGTAATGGTGGCACTATATATTGATGAGCGGTATGAACTGCCCGAATCAGAATGGTACACCTCGGAATATGACGGGAAAGTCAAAAAGACCATGGGAAAACAAAATGCTGACTTTCAGATCACGAGGTTTAACAACAACGCCCAGCCCTACTACGTGATCCTGGACCATGAGGAACAGGTGTTGGTGGAACCCATTGGCTATGAATCGAATGTAAGCCGTTTTGTAGACTTCCTCGACAGGGGCAAAAAAGCCTTTGAGCAACGGGATTAGTGACTGTGCAAGGTCGTTTTTAATGTGGATAAAGAGATACAGGTGTGCTATACCAAGTCTCAGACTTGGTATAACGGTATAACTAATCAATAAAAAGCATCCGGGAAATGCTTAAAGGCCATATTGCCCCGGCTGTCGCGGTAGACGCCCAGGATGTCGAACCGGATGTCTTTGTGCCAGTCGGTGGCGTGGATGTAATTGTCCGCGGCACGGATGATAAGTTGCCGTTTTTTGTAATCCACAAACTCCTCCACATAGCCATATCCGGTACCCGTCCTGAATTTTACCTCCACAAAAACCAGGATACCGTTGTGCTTCATGATCAGGTCGATTTCCGCATGTTTATACCGGTAGTTGGCTTCGATGAACTCGTATCCCTGGGCCTGCAGCCATTCCGAGGCGAGCTTTTCTGAATTTCGGCCGATTTCGTTGTGTTGTGCCATCATGAAATAAGGGCTGAGTTTACCAGGCGAACGGCTTGCGCCTTGCCGTTTTGGCCGGAGAAGAACCGGAACCGGGAAATCGTTGTTTCCCCTAACATAACTAAGGGAAGAACGGTGAACCAATTTATCAATAAAAAAGTAAAATTTATAGACCTTGGACTGAAAGATTACAAAGAAGCCTGGGATTATCAGGAGGAACTGTTTGGCGGCACCGTGGAGCGCAAGATCAAAAACAGAAGCCTGCCTCCTGAATCGCAAATGCCCACCGACAATTATTTGCTTTTTGTCGAGCATCCTCATGTCTATACGTTGGGAAAAAGCGGAAAGCCGGACCATCTGCTGCTGAACGAGGGCGGACTGAGAGACCGCCAGGCCACCTTTTACAGCATCAACCGGGGGGGTGACATCACCTACCATGGTCCCGGCCAGCTCGTGGGTTACCCGATTCTTGACCTGGAGAATTTTTTTACCGACATCCATAAATACCTTCGCTATCTTGAGGAGGCGATCATCCTTACCCTGGCAGATTATGGTATACAGGCCGGGCGGATACCCGGGCTGACGGGGGTGTGGCTGGATCATGTAGAAAGGAAAAAGCCCAGAAAAATATGCGCCTTCGGCGTCAAAACCAGCCGCTGGGTGACCATGCACGGCCTGGCGTTGAACATTAATACCGACATTTCCTATTTTGGAAACATCGTTCCCTGTGGGATTCCGGACAAGGCGGTCACCTCTATGCACCTGGAACTGGGTAGCGAGGTGGACGCGGCTGCCGTGAAGGATAAAGTCAAATCCCATCTCGCCGCACTATTTGAAATGGAGTTGGTTTTTAAAACTGTCGAACCATAGGCTCCAATTCGAGATGCGGCACTTCAAACAATTTGACAATTCAAACAAATCCGGCGAACAGATACTTCATGCTGGAAGAATACGTATCTTTATACCGGACAACACCGTTGCGGAATACCAACAGGAATTTTATGGCAGATTTTTTCAATGGGTTGAAGGACATCCTTTTTTTGGACATTGAAACGGCTTCCATGACCGAAACACTGGAAGAAATGGATGACCGGTTTCGGGAAGAGTGGACCAGAAAAGCACAGCACCTGACACAGGGGTCGGAAATTAGCCCGGAGGAACTGTTTTTTCAAAAGGCGGGAATTTATGCGGAATTCGGAAAAATCATCTGCATAGGCGTAGGGTATTTTGTGTACAACCCGGAGGAAGGCCGGCTTCAGTTTAGGATGAAATCGTTTGCGGAGGAACATGAACACGACACCTTGTTAATGTTCAGGGATCTATTGGAGAAAAGAAACTGGACACTTTGCGCCCATAATGGTAAGGAATTTGATTTCCCTTATCTGTGCCGTAGAATGCTTGTCAACCGCATTCCATTACCGCAATGCCTGCAAATGGCCGGCAAAAAACCCTGGGAAATCCGCCACCTGGATACCCTCGAACTTTGGAAGTTCGGAGATTATAAATATTATACCAGGCTGGATTTATTGGCGGCGTTGTTTGACATTCCGAGTTCAAAGGAAGGAATAGACGGAAGTCAGGTAAATGATGTTTATTATAAACAAAATGACCTGGAGCGGATCAGACAATATTGTCTTCGGGATGTTGAAGTTACGGGCAGGATTTACCTGTCTTTTCAGGGCCTTCCTTCAGACATGGATATAGAAAACATCCATTTGGACGCTAAAGAAGAAGGATCCTGAAAGGCAAGGGTAAACAATTAAAATTAGAACAAGACACTAACAAATTATGGGAAATAAACCCAAAAGAAATAAGCAGGGGCAGGGGAAAGCGATGGACGCCGAGCGACTGGCCAGAAAGACCCTTTCGTTTTTTGACAACAATTTTGGCAAGGAATACGGTGAGAACCAGGTTATCAAGAAGCTTGGCCTAAGGGACTCGTTTTCCAAAGACAATATTTCAGGCGTTTTGCAGGAATTAGTCGCTTCCGGGTCACTGTCCAAAAACCCCCGAAACCAATACTCCTCTACCCGGGATCCGGAATTTATCCAGGGAAGGGTAGATTATGTGAATGCCCGTTTTGCCTTTATTATTCCGGAGCATCAGGAAAAGTCAGCCGACGATATCCTGGTGAAAGAGGCAGACCTGAAAAACGCCCTGGACGGCGATCTTGTGCGGGTGATGGTTTACCCCAATAAGGGAAGGTCAGGAAGAATGGAAGGACGGGTACTGGAAATACTGGAACGGGCCCGTGATGAATTTGTCGGCAGGGTGGAAATTTCTCCCCGTTTTGCTTTTGTGGTGGCGGATTTCAAGAAAATGCACCATGACATCTTTATCAAAAAAAGCGACTTGATGGAGGCCAGGCATAACGAAAAGGTGGTGGTAAAGCTGACGGAGTGGAATGAAGAGGACAAAAATCCCACCGGAAAGGTGATCAGGATATTGGGCAAAGCCGGAGAACACGAGGTAGAGATGCATTCCATCATGGCCGAGTTTGGATTGCCTTTTGCATATCCGGAGGCCATGGTGCAGGAAGCGGAAGCCATTCCCGACAAAATTTCCAAAGCGGATATGAAAGGCCGAAGGGACTTCAGGGACGTTCCTACTTTTACAATTGATCCCGCGGATGCCAAGGATTTTGACGATGCTATTTCTTACCGGCAAT
>DATGOS010000379.1:0-5929 GCA_035305725.1 Cyclobacteriaceae bacterium | reverse complement strand
CGGGGATGGCTGGCGGGTTTTTATAACAAGCCCAGTGAAGCAGAGGAGATGGAAAAACTGACCCAGACTTATTATGATTTCATCTATGACAACCGCATGGAGCCCTGGTTTAACGATATGCTGTTACCGGAGATCACCCTCGGCGGCAATAAAGTAACGGTCAGTTTTGATGATGAAAAGTACCAATATTACATGAATACGCTCAATACAAAAAGGGTGTTGTTAAACGCGTTTCCCGGTTCACTGCGACGGCAACTGGACGCGGAGCCTTTTTCAGAAGCTTTTAACCGGCAGGTCCAATCCTACTTGTCCCAGGTGGGGGAGTATTTTCAAAAACACGGATGGCAGGACCGGCTGGTTTTTAACAGCCCCATTGATGAGCCCCGATCCCTGGAAGCTTACGAAGATACCCGCCGGTGGGCGGATTTGGTGCATCGGGCGGTACCCGGTGCGCCTTTTTTAAGCACTAGAACGCCCGTCCCTCCGACAAGGGAACATCCGGAATGGGGCACACTCCGCGGCCATGTGGATAATTTTTCCATCCATGGCAACCATATGAACAATCCGGAGGTCAAGCGTGTCATCAGGGAAGAGCAGGCTAAGGGCGGGGAACTGACATGGTATATTTCCTGTGACCAGGGCTATCCACAGCCGAATTATTTTATTGATGCGCCGGCGCTCGACTTGGTGATGGTGCCCTGGATCACGGCGAGGTACGGCATGGACGGGATACTTTATTGGGCCTTGAATTTTTGGTCCCAGACACCTAACCCCTGGCTGGATGCCGGAACTTTTCATTCCGGGTTTTTGTGCAGCGGAGGATGGGTATTGAATGGGGAAGGTTCTTTGCTTTATCCGGGAGATCATACAGAACGGTATACCGGTCAACCTAATGTGGAAGGGCCGGTTTCATCCATCCGTTTCGAACTTCTTAGGGAAGGGATCGAAGATTATGTTTATCTTTCGATGCTTAAAGACGCGGGAGCGGAAGAATTTGCAGAAGAACAGGTCCGCAGCCTCGTGATCGATGTCAGCGCTTTTTCACGGAACCTGGAAGAACTATACCAGGTCAGGGAAAAAATGGCCCGGCAACTGGAAAAAATAAAGCCTTAGAATTTTATACCATTTTAGTTATTATGTTGAAATACCTATTTTCCGCTGCCGTTGCGTTTACTGCTTGTTTTGCGCAGGCACAAAATAATGCCACTTATAAGGAGTACCAAAAAACCTATCTTACTTATCCTTTTTCAGATCCCGATCCGATTCCTGCGGAGAAAAAGATCTATCCCTATTTCCGGTTTGACGGGTTTGCGCTACAAGGGGAAGAAAAGAATTGGACAGTCGTGGAATTGGAAAACGACTTTATCAGCGTCCAAATCATGCCGGAAATAGGAGGGAAGGTATGGACGGCCATGGAGAAAAAAAGCGGCAAACATTTTTTTTACAACAATGAGGTGGTAAAATTCCGGGACATCGCCATGCGTGGCCCGTGGGTGAGCGGCGGCATTGAGGTAAACTATGGGATTATCGGCCACACGCCCAATACTGCCACCCCCGTCGACTACCTGACACGGAGCAATGCTGACGGGAGCGTAAGCTGTTTTGTGAGTACGCTGGATCTATTGACCCGAACCCGCTGGGTGCTGGAGATCAAACTGGAAAAGGACAAGGCCTATTTTACCACCAGATCCTTTTGGTTCAACGGTACAGAAACCGAAAAACCCTACTATACCTGGATGAATGCAGGCATCCCGGCCGGAGATGACCTTCGCTTCCTGTACCCCGGCAACTATTCCATCGGACATGGCGGGGAGGCCCGTGCCTGGCCCATAGACAAAGAGGGAAACAATTTGTCTTATTACGCCCAGAACAACTTCGGTGGATCAAAGTCCTACCACATTTTGGGAGCGCATAGTAAGTATTTTGGGGCGATATGGGAAGACGAGGATTTCGGCATGATCCACTATGCCAAGAGGGGGGAAAAATTGGGAAAGAAAATATTTCTATGGGCTCAGTCAGAACAGGGAAGGATTTGGGAAGATTTGCTTACGGATGACAGCGGTCAGTACGTGGAAATACAAAGTGGCCGCTTGTTTAACCAAAATCAGTTCAACAGCAGTTTTACTCCTTTCAAGCAGATCGGCCTGACGCCTTTTGTATCTGAGCACTGGACGGAATACTGGTATCCGTTTCAGGATATTGGCGGGTTCTCCCATGCCAGTTTGCTGGGAGCCTTTAATTTAGAGCAATCACAGAATTCACTGTCTGTAAAAATTTCACCCGTACAATATATCAGCGATAGCCTGAAGGTTTTGAACAAAGCAGGCCAAGTCATCGGTCGCGCACAAATCAATGCCAGTCCTTTGGTTCCTTTTGAAACCAGTCTCTTGCTGGACAAAGGAGAAGTTCCCGCTAAGTTAATGCTTCAGGGCCATGTCGTCGATCTTCTTGAGGATGATGCGGAGCATTCGCTCAGCAGGCCTGTTGAAATTGCGGAAGATTTTAAGGAGGATGGTGCGTACGGCCTTACGCTGCAGGGCAGGGACCTGTACCAGTTTAGAAACTACCAGCAGGCGGAAGAAAAAATTAGGGCTGCCTTAGGGAAGGACCCGGCGTTTCTTCCCGCCTTGGTCGAGATGACCAAGCTTAAGTTTTTCCGCATGCAGTACGATTCCGCTTTTAATTTTGCGAAGAAGGCATTGAGCATAGATACCTATCATGGCGAAGCCAATTATTATTACGGAATCGCCGCCGACCGGCTTTCCCGTGACTATGATGCCCTTGACGGTTTTGAGGTGTCGGCGCTGACCCCCGGGTTTCGAAACGCCGCTTACACTGCACTTTGCAGGATCTATTTGCGGCAGGACAATTATCTCCAGGCCAAAGAATACGCGCTGATGGCTTTGCGCACCAATCCTGACAACATGGATGCCCTGCAGGTGCTTCATATCCTGGGCAGGCTACAGAACGAGGAAGAACTAATCCAAAAGACCGCGAAGGAAATTACGGCCCTTAATCCATTAAACCATTTTCGGCGGTTTGAAAATTATTTCCGCTCACCCA
Organism: Cyclobacteriaceae bacterium; assembly: GCA_035305725.1. Lineage (GTDB taxonomy): Bacteria > Bacteroidota > Bacteroidia > Cytophagales > Cyclobacteriaceae > DATGMS01. The sequence continues at coordinate 2,866 of DATGOS010000379.1, read as the reverse complement.
CTGAAAAAAACAAAGAGGACTTCGTAAGCATGATCAGGAACGAAATGCCCGGGGAAACCTATTTGGAACTGGCTATCTGGTACGCCAACCTTGGACGGGAGGAAGAAAGTATCCAAGTCCTGGAACTGGCAAACCCCAATCCCATTGGGCAATTTTGGCTGGCCTGGTTAACCCGTGACACGGATCCCACACAGTCTAATAAACATTTGATGGCTGCCCGGGAGCAATCCCCTTTAATGGTGTTTCCGTTTCGGGAGGAAACCGCCCATGTGTTGGAATGGGCAGCCAAAGCGGCACCGTCCTGGCAGGCAGATTATTATCTTGCCCTGATTTACGACTTTCGGGGGAACAGGGAACAGGCGTGGGATTTGATGAAAGCACATGGGGAGCAAATTGATTTTGCCCCATTCTATATCTTTAAAGCCAGGTTAAATGAAGAAGCTCCCCTGCCTGGAATCCTTCCTGATCTGTTTACAGCGGCCACGCAGGATCCGGGGCAATGGCGGTATGGCAGGATTCTGGCCGGCACACTGAGGGAAATGGGAAATTATTCCGAATCGATTCAGGTGCTTGAAAAGCATTTCCAAGAAGACAGGGACAATTATATCGTGGGAATGGACCTGGCAAGAACCCATATGCTTGCAGGAAATTATCCGGAAGCCGAAGCCATTCTGGATGAACTCCATGTGCTGCCTTTTGAAGGCGCCACCGATGCCAGAAGGTACTACAGGGAGACCAAACTTATGATGGCTCATAACGCCATGGAAGGCGGTAGGTATGAAGAGGCATTGAAAAAAATTGAGGCGGCCAGGGAATGGCCAAATCGCCTGGGTGTGGGCAAACCTTATCCTGAGAACATTAATGAGGATCTGGAAAACTTGATGACGGCCATGATCTATAAAGAAACAGGAAAGCCGGAGGCGCAGCGGAAATTTTTGGATCAAGTAAAAAACAAGGAGATCAACGAGGAAAATTATTTGGAGATGATAGAAGCGGTGTCTTCCAGGCGGGACCGTCGGATGTTTTAAGAGTTGAAATGGTGAGGGTAAAAAATCACTACCGTCTGAAGGTCCTTACCGTCGTGCTGACTTTACTTTCGGCGATAGCTTCAGGTCTGGGACTGTTGATGCCGGAATTATACCGGGACAACGATTTTGTCAAAACAGCCTGGTACGGAAACGATTGGGTGACCCTCGCTATTGTGGTCCCTGCCCTGATCATTGTGTTGGTTTTTTCCAGGGAAGAAGCCTTTAAGATAAGGATCATCTGGATGGGATTAATCAGTTATTTGTTTTACAACTATTCGTTTTATCTTTTTGGAGCTGCGTTTAACTCGGCGTTTTTGATATACACGGCCATATTTTCCTTGTCGCTATTTATTTTGATGATGGGGCTTTCTTCCATGCAGGTTCAGGGGATTGTGGGTAGCTCCAAGTTACTTCGCGGGATAAGTATTTACCTGTTTTTTATAGCTTTTATGCTTTGCATGGTGGAAGTTTCCCAAAGCATTTTGTTTATTACGGAGGGCAGGATTCCGGAAATTATGATAAAAACCCAACACCCGGGCAATATTGTATTTGCATTGGATTTGGGGTTGATCGTGCCCGCCATGTTTTTATCCGCCGTATGGCTTTGGCAAAAGAAATTTTGGGGTTATGTTCTTGGAGCCATGATGCTGATTAAGGGGTTTACGTACGGGCTGGTGCTTTTTATGGGCGGGTTATTAATGGAAAGCAGGAATCTCGGGGAGGATCCCATGTTGCCGGTATGGCTTTTACTTTCTTTATCCGGACTGGGTTGTTTAGTGATATTATTCAATAAAACGAAGCTGCAACCCGCGATCTTGTCCCGCTAAAATATATGGTTTGGAATTCCGTGGACAGTTATGTCCCTTTTGATTATTTGTTCTATTCTTTAATAACTTTTGAAATAATAATGTAATATTAGGGAAGCAACAAAACTTTGTTTTAGCATATTGTCAACAGATGAAAGACCACTACCTGATCTCCGAGAAGACCATCAGAGAACCGCCGGGCTCATTGGGCGAAAAACTCAAGATGCTGGGGCCGGGTTTTATTCTTTCAGCTTCGATTGTGGGCTCTGGGGAGCTGATCGCCACCACCACCCTGGGCGCCACGGCGGGCTTCACGGCCTTTTGGGTGATTATTGTCAGTTGTCTGGTCAAAGTTGCTGTCCAACTGGAGTTTGCTAAACACACCATTGTCACCGGTGAGACGGCCATGCAAGCCTTTAACAGGCTGCCGGGGCCACGCTGGGGTGAGGGAAGATGGAGCGTGTGGACCTTATTGCTGCTGATGCTGCTCAAAATCGTGCAACTGGCAGGCATGATCGGTAGTACCGCCATTGTGCTGACATTGTTATTTCCATCGGTTCCCTTCTTGCTTTGGATATTTTCCACCGCCCTGGCGGTGGCTTTGTTGATTTTCTCCGGATACTATTCTGTCGTGGAAAAGTCCTCCCTTTTTATGGTGGCGATGTTTACTGTCCTTACCCTTGCTGCCGTGGGCTTTTTGTCCTATACGCCTTATGGCATCCAGTGGACGGACATTGCGGAGGGCCTGAAATTCAGGCTCAGCCCTGAAATGGTAGCAGTGGCTATCGGTGCCTTTGGGATCACCGGTGTGGCCAGCGATGAAATCATTTCTTACAATTATTGGTGCCTTGAAAAAGGCTATGCCTCCTACACCGGTCCAAGGAGTGATGATCCTGTCTGGAAAGACCGCGCTAAGGGATGGATCAACATCATGTACCTTGACGCTGTCGCCGCCATGGTCATTTATACGGCTGTGACGGCGGCATTTTACCTCTTGGGGGCCGCAATTCTGCACAGTCGGTCGGTGGTCCC
>DATGOS010000378.1:0-5388 GCA_035305725.1 Cyclobacteriaceae bacterium | reverse complement strand
GACTGCGCGGGATTGAAAAAATAGGCAGAAACCTTATCATCGCTTCCAACATCAATCTTGACGATATTTCGGCATTGGAAAACCTGTCTTCGGTAGGCAATGGAAACGGAAAAGACAGCAATTATCAACTCTCCATTTACGACAACAGATTATTGGAGGACTTTTGTCCTTTGACCAGGCTTTTCACCAAAGGGATTTACTATAGGACGACCATCAAATCCAATGGGTACAATCCCACGGTGGCGGATATACAAAACGGTAATTGCCGGAATCAATTTTAATCTTTTCTATCCAATCAATATGTACAGCACCACATTTACACGATTAGGTATTTTCATTTTTAGCATTGCACTTTTATTTTCCTGCATTAAGGAAAACGAACCCGGGCAAAATGGCGGCATAATATTGGCCCTGGAAGCTTCTTCCGCTATAAACCCCACACAAGGCCCGCCGGGAGGGTGGAGAGAGGATATTCAACAGGTAAAATTAACAATCAAAAACCCCGAGGGTCAACTAACGACATATACCCACACACAGTTGGAGATGTCTCCTGAGGGGACCTTGCTGGTTAGGGTGGATTTGCCAGCAGGTGAATATGAACTCAGGGCGGTCTATCTGGAAGACGATATGGACAATGTCGTTTATGCGACGCCCAATACAGGTTCTCCGCTGGCGGAAAAAACGGTTGGGTCTCTGCCAGTTTCTTTTCATGTCCCCGCCGGTTCCCATAGTGATATGGTGATGAAGACATTGTCTACCCGGAATTCTTCACCGGAAGATTTTGGATTTGATCCTGCCACCACCATTTTTAAACAATGTGACGGGGGAAGCTATGAGGGTGATGTCCTGCTTCAATCGCAAAAGGATGTGGCTGAATTCGGGGCAAATTGTTATACCGCCATTAAAGGTAATTTAAGGATCCAGGAAAACCGGGCAGAAGACCCCATAGTGGATTTAAGGGCTTTGTCTTCCTTAAAAAATATATCCGGAAGCCTGGATATCATCAGCACGAGCAGCTTACAATCCCTGGATGGCTTACAGCATATTCCGACTGCCTTATCGGTTTCCGTTTCCCGCAACAAGGCACTGGAATCCTTGAACGGCCTCAACGGGATGGCAAAAGTCTACGTGACATTTTCCATCACTTCAAATCCAGCTTTAACAAGTCTTGATGGACTGGAGGGATTTACCGAGCTCATGCTATTGTCCGTCGTTGGCAACGCAGTACTGACCGATTTTTCCGGCCTGGACAACCTGGAAAAGGTCGGCAATTTATCTGTCACCTCCAATGAAAAATTGGTGTCCCTATCCGGGATGCCCAAATTAAAGCAGATAAGTGAGCTCCGTCTGGAAAGCAACAGTGCCCTCCGTTCCTTATCCGGATTTAATGCTTCCATTACCTCGGTTGGCAGCCTGGTATGTTCTAATTCAGTGCTGGAGGATCTGAAAGGCATGCTGGCGCCCGAAGGGAAGGTCAGTGCCATTTCCCTCCTCAATAACAGAAATTTGAGCAGCCTGGAAGGGCTGAACTTTGCGGCTTCTTTGTCGAACCTGGATATCCGGGACAATCTGCAGTTTAGCAGTATAGCCGCGCTTAAACAGGTTCAAAACGTAACCGGGAGGATCAGGATAAGCAACAACGGCTTTCTGCGCGATTTGGAGGGGTTAAACAACCTGACCTCAGTGGGCAGCGGCAGTTCCACATCCATAGAAATCAGCAACAACCGGTTCCTGACGAATTTCTGTTCTTTGACGGGGCTGTTCTCCAAATACACATCGTATGCCCCCACCATTAAGTACAATGGCCACAACCCGACGGTGGAGGATATCATCAACGGAGAATGTGCTAAATAACTGCCCCTGCCTGTGTCTTGACAGGCGGGCATGGGAAAAATCCTCCAACTGCCCTGCCTGTGTCTTCACAGGCGGGTATGGGGAAATTCCTCCAACTGCCCCCGCATGTGTCTTCACAGGCGGGTATAGAAAAATTCCTTAACCGTCTGGTCCGCCTTTAGATAAAGAAGATCTTTTAAGACAGCCGGTTTCCCAAGGAAAATATTTCGCATGGCCGTCTCAAGCTATTTTTGTTGCTCAAAAACAGACCTTCCCAATCCTTATTGAGTCACAGATTATTCCTTCTCCCGGAGTTCATATATATAATAACACTGATAGTCCTTTTCATAATCATGGATATCTGCCTGGTCGGCATATTGCAGATAACGGTTGGGACCGATACCCAGGATCAAATCGCCCGGCTTGTCCCATAGGATGGGGCTGCCGATAAGTTTATTGTCCTTGAACGGATAATAGTAGGTTTTGAACGTAATTTCCCCTTTTGTTCCTGGATCCTGCATTTTGGGAGCCGCTGTGGGATCGGACCCGGTTCTATAGGCCAGTATAAAGTCGTCACGGTGCCCCATCATATTATAAAAATTGCCCGCGAACTTCCTGTTGTTGACTTCCGTCTCCCTGTTTCCTTCAAGGGCAGCATCCGCAAGGGGTACCGCCTTGAGCTGGTCAGGACCCATCCTGTTCATCTGGATTTTATTGGCGATTCGGAAATTATCACCCGGATCGAACTGATACAAGATGTCGTCTCCGGCAAATATGACCGATACATAGCTGGAGCCGGGCCGGGAAAAAAACACCGGCTTGTCCCGGCCGGGAAGAAAACTGCCGGGGATCATCTTACTGCTTTCATCCAGTTTTCCTCCCTTGGCTACGGAGCCGTCCCCGGGGTTGATCAGGTGAAGCAGGTTCAAGGTGTCGTAATAATCCTGCGGATAAACGGGCAGTGGAGCATCATGCAGGTTGGCGACTGCAAAGGATTTCCCGTCCCAGTCATAGGTACTCAGGCAATCAAGCGTCCAATGGATCAGTCTTACCTTCGCATCCTGTTCAAAGGGAAATTTCCGCAGTTGTTTCAGGTTCAGATCATATACAAACGCCTGCTGGTCACTGATGAAAAGGACTTCATCTCCTACAAAACCCGCCCGGTGCAGCACCATCCCAAAAGCATCAGGTCCTTCACTCAGCATATTTTCGGCAATTTGGTTTCCCTCCTTGTCCATTAGGGAATATTTTCCCTCAAGTCCGCGGTTGACCATTAAATACATGCCAAGGCGATCGTCATAGTCCAGGATCCTTAAGATCTGTTGCTCATCAAAGGTGATGGAATCCACCAACACGAATTCCATTTCCTTAAGTGGATGGTCCATGGTGTTGGGATTACCGCAGGAAAAAATAAGTGGCAGGCAAAGGCAAAAAATCAATAGTTTGTAGGAGAACATCGGCTATTTGTTTGGAATTCTGAAAACTAATAGTTTAATTCATAAAATCCAAAAACTAATAACTAAATTGTTCATTTTTGCTCCACCGTATCAGATTTAATAAAATATGAAAAAGTCCGTCTCCGTTTTATTGTGTCTTTCTTTTTTAAGTTCTTGCGGGACCGACAGGCAGACAGGTCAACTGGATTCCTAGAGGCTAGACTTGAAATCGTAGATTCCATACAGGTGGATCTGATGGTGTCCTACCTGACCCTGATGGATATCCGGGAAAAAACCGGGGAAATGCTTGTGTTGAAACATTCCTCCCCTGGTGCGTATGTACTAAGCCCAGAAGGAAGAATTCTTCACACGATGGACCGCCCTGAGGATGATCCTCAGGCGGTCGGAAACGAAATCCTTGCCGCGGAATTCTTTGAAGATGGCATCGCATTAATGGGTTCCCGGGTCATCAAGACCTATGATTCCGCTTTTAATTTGAGAAAGACTTTTAAAGTTCCTTACGGCCCCGGGGGAATGATGTTCTCAGGATACAACCATTTGCAGGAAGCCACTGTTGGGGGGGACAAGTACCTTACCGCATTTTATGGTGCCCAGACGGATTTTCCTTCCCACACGCCCGAATATTATGTATTCCGCCCATGCGGCCGATAGCGCCTGGCTCCGTAGAAGCCTCACCTTTGTAGCAACCACAGAAAAGACCTATCGGCAGCCCCGGAGGGTGGCACCTTCACCCCTTCAATGGAGGAATTTACCATTCATAATAATCCAGGTGACGTTGTATCGCCCCTGCAGGGCTTCGGGTCGCGTCGTTGCCGTTTCCTACAAAGGTTTTGTCCCTACGGGACGGCCCTATGCTCCCGGTTCATCCTTGCCGAAAAACGAAAATCATCAGTCTGCACCTGGTGGTTCAAATGCTTCCCCGTCTGTTACTAACAAATTCCTCCCATGCGGCCGATAGCGCCTGGCTCCGTAGGAGCCTCACCTTTGTAGCAACCACGGAAAAGATGTACCGGCAGCCCCGTAGGGGTGGCACCTTTACCCCTTCCATACAGGATGCATCATTCATGATATTCCACACCGCCCCACCAACCCTTCAGGAACAAAATCGCTTAGTTTGTTCCCTGAAGTCGAAACCATTTTCGGCAATCTGTAGGTATCACGGATGCACCGGAACTGTGGATATTCGTCCCCATGGCCCCGATATTTTTCCGGGTTCCGCTGCCACTACCAAGTCATCAATGCCGCAAATAACTGACTACAAGGCGGCTGGGAACTTTATGGTTGACAAGGCCCTTGTTATACTATATGGCCCGCGGTTTGTTAATTGTTCCGTCGGGTCAATCATTAGTTTGACTGTGAAAAGAAGCCTTGCCTTCCTTATCTAAACCCATTAAATTTAAAAAATTTGGTATATATGAATACAGTATTATTTAAAATAAAAAAAGAGACAAAAACTCCTTGGGAGAGAAGATACCAGTTGGCCCTGAACAACATATTATTTGGCAAGCCAAAGAAAAGGTCAACGTTGCCGTATTTTTTAATTATCGTGTTTATCCTGCTGTTGGGCTTCGTGTTCAATTGATCCATTCATTGGTTTTTATGCGTGACGTTTCGGATGCTCTTCAGGGTGTCTCCTCCAACAGTTTTTCCAAAATTTGAATGGCCGCCTGGGGCAATACCGTCCCAGGGCCAAATATAGCTGTGACTCCCAGGTCGATAAGAAAAGCATGGTCTGCGGGAGGAATTACACCTCCTGCCACCACCATGATGTCCGATCTGCCGATTTTTTTCAGGGCCTCAATCAGTTGGGGCACCAGCGTTTTGTGTCCCGCAGCCAGTGTGGAGGCCCCAACAATATGCACGTCATTTTCGGCCGCCTGATCCGCCACCTCTTCCGGTGTCTGGAAAAGCGGACCTATGTCCACATCAAAACCCAGGTCCGCAAAACCGGTGGCGATGACTTTGGCGCCCCGGTCATGCCCGTCCTGTCCCATTTTGGCCACCATAATCCTGGGCCTCCTGCCCTCCAACTCCGCAAACCTGTCCGAGAGGGCCTTCGCCTTTTTGAAAGATTCCTCATCTTTTGAAATTTGGCCGT
>DATGOS010000377.1:0-7113 GCA_035305725.1 Cyclobacteriaceae bacterium | reverse complement strand
GATCTTCATTTTTATTTCGTCAGGGTTGTTCCTATTTTTTGGTTCTCCAAAACAAAGTTAGTAATCTGTTCCGGTTCCGTTCCATTTAACAATACTGATCTTTGGACACCTGCCTGTACCGCCGTTTCGCAGGATTCCATCTTAGGGATCATCCCACCTTGTATGACAGACTTGTAGTATTCGGGCAGATCCTCGAGGGTGATGTGGGAAATGATGGATTTGGGATCAGGATAGTTTAAAAACAAACCATCCACATCAGTCAACACGATATAGTCATCCACTTTCAATGCGGCCGCCACTTTGCCCGCAAAGATGTCTCCATTGATATTAAAGTCGTTGCCGGCCTCGTCTGAAGCAATACAGGTAAGCACCGGGGTAAAGCCGTTGTCCAACAACAGCAACAACAGCTTTGTGTTCACCTTCAACACGTCGCCCACCTGGCCTAAGTCCAGCTTGGTCCCTTCTCCAGATTCGCCAGAACTGAGGTGCCAGCGCTTTTTTGCCAAAACCACCTGTCCGTCCTTACCGGACAATCCGACGGCTTTGAGGCCGGCTTTGTTAAAAATATTCACCAGGGAGGCATTGACTTCGCCCTTTAAAGTCTTTTCAATCTGTTCCAGGGCTTCCGGGCTGGTAAACCGCTGCCCGTTAAAAAATTCCGATTTTATCCCCGCTTCTTTTAGGGATTTCTCAATAAAAGGACCGCCTCCATGGACCAGCACCACCTGAATCCCATTGTCATAAAGTTCTTTGATTTTCCCCGCGATTTGTTCTTTCAGTTTGTGGCTGCTCATTGCGTTTCCACCATACTTGATCAGCACCCTTCGGGAATATTTTTTTTTATTATCTTCCTGCACCTGGAATGGGTTAGACTTAATGAATCCGATTTTTGGTCAAAGTTTTACCAAAAAGGACATTTTGACCATCGTCCCGGCCATGTTGGGGCTCAATAACCATACCAGTCTGGGAAGCGGCTGTATACGTAAAACCGCCGGTTTAGTTGGCCCGCCAAAAAAAAGGCGTAAACAAGACCAGCACGGTAAATAGCTCCAACCGGCCCAGAAGCATCAGGAAACAAAGAAAATACTTCGCAAAGGGCGAAAAAAACGCATAATTATCCACCGGCCCGATCAACCCAATGGCAGGTCCGACATTGCCCAATGATGTTGCCACGGCACCAAAAGAGGTGATCAGGTCATACCCCGCAACTGACAGAATGACACTCCCCAAAACAAAGATCATCAGGTAAAGCAATAAAAAGTTCATAATGTGGGTGATGATTTTGCCGGTTACTCTTTCTCCGTTAATTTTAAGCGGAACGACTGCCCTGGGATGCACGATGCGTTTAAATTCCAGATACGTATTCTTGACAAAGGCCAGGTGTCTGACTACTTTGATCCCTCCACTGGTAGAACCAGCACAGGCACCTGCAAAGAGGAGGATAAAAAACACGGTCGTAATCCCGGAACTGTAGGCGGTATAATCCACGGTAACGAAACCTGTGGTGGTGACCATGGATACCACCTGAAACAAAGCGTCCCTAAAGGATTTCTCTATGGCTGATCCGGAGAGAAAATAAAAAGGAAAGAACAGAATAAGTGTTACCGCTGCCACACCGGTTAAGTAGGCCCTAAATTCGTCGCTGGCCCAAACCCGGTCAAATTTTCCCTTCAGGCTAAAATAGATCAGCGTATAGTTTGTACCGGCAATGATCATAAACAAAATTAAGGTGTACTGAATCAGGGGGGATTCAAAATAGGCAATGCTCGCATTCTTTGTAGAAAACCCTCCGGTGCCCATGGTGGTCAATGCATGGTTTACGGCATCAAAAAAACTCATTCCCTCCAAATACAGAAGCAGGATAAGCAGCACGGTCAAACCGAAGTAAATGTACCAAAGTCTTTTGGCCGTCTCCTGGATGCGGGGATGCAGTTTGTCCGACGTGGGTCCGGGTGCCTCGGCCACAAAAAGTTCAATACCCCCGATTCCGAGCAGCGGGAAGATCGCCACCGTAAGTACAATAATCCCGAGCCCTCCAATCCACTGCGTCATACTCCGCCAGACCATAATGCCGGCAGGAATGGCTTCGATGTCCCTCAGAATTGTGGCACCGGTAGTGGTCAGTCCGGAAACCGTCTCAAAAAAAGCATCAGGCAGGGTATCGGTAGTTCCACTGATCAGGTAAGGCAACATCCCGAAAATGGACATGAAGATCCAGCATAGGGATACAATGAGAAACCCTTCTCTTTTTCTGATATTCTGGTCCTCCCTTACAAATGAAAAAAAAAATATAGCACCGGTAGAAATCGCCGCAAAGGCAGAAAACACCAAAGCCATCTTGTCCTTACTATCGTAATAGAAGGAAAATCCTATACCAGGAAGCATTAATAAACCCAGCAGGATCAACAATACGCCGATGATTTTACCGATTGCCTTGTAGTGTACCATGGGACTTTGTTATTTGTTGATGGCTGATGGTTGAATGATGAATGATGAATTATGAATGATGAATGATGAGTCATAAGTGATAAATGATGAATGATTTGTCACATGTCAAGTCCTTATTTTACTTGGCACTTTTCTTCGTCTTATTCTCCCTTCAATGCTGTTCTGCACGCTGTTTTAAGATAATCCGACGCTTGCTGAGGTCGGGCAAAGGAATCTCTCTCCCATCTTGCTAACATAAATGTCTCAATACCCAACACTCACTACTCAAAATTAGTCTTATCTCAAGTCTACCTAAAGATTTTCTCCAGCGGGTTTTTGGCGGAGGGCAGTGCGAATACGATGGCCTTGTCATTGACCTGAAGGGTAAAATCCCCATCAGGAATAAAGGTCTTGTCCCCCCTGATCACCCCTGCGATCAAAGCCGTTTCGGGAAAGTGCATTTCTTTCAGGGGTTTTCGGGTGAGGCGGTTGTTTTTTGTGATCTCATATTGGATAAACTCCGCATCCACACCGTATATGCTTGATACCGACTCCACGTTTCCCTTTCTCAAAAACCTGGTGATCTGGTTTGCGGCAACCAGCTTTTTGTTGATGAGCGAATCCACGCCTATACTGTGGGAAATGTGGATATACTCCCGGGTATCGACATGCGCTATGGTTTTGTATACGCCGTGATTTTTAGCACTTAAACTGGTAATGATATTTGTCTCTGAACTTTCGGTCAAGGCGATAAAAGCGTCCATTTCCTCCAATCCTTCATCCATCAGCAAGGTAATGTTCCGGTAATCCCCGTGGATTACCAACGCGTGTTCCAGGTGCCCGGAAAGCCATTTACACCTTTCCTTGTCTTTATGGATAATGGTCACATTATAATCCTGCTCAAGCTTTAGCACCGTGGTATACGCCAGGTCATCCCCACCGATCACCATTATCTTTTTTACCTTCATCTGCTTTTGGCCGACAAGTTTAAGAATAGCGTCTTTTTCATTGTCGTTTGCGATAAAATAGACATGGTCATTGTTCCTGATCACGGTCTCTCCTTTGGGAATCAGCGTGATCTGGTCCCTGACGATGGCGATGATCCTGGTGCTTTTTAAAATAGGATTGGTCCTGGTTTCCGAAAGCTTTTTGTTGACCAGGGAAGAATATCGGTCCAGGGTAATTCCAACCACATCCAGTTTGCCCCCGCCGAATTCAAAAATATCCGAAAAGGTAGAGTTTTCGACCATTCGGCATATTTCCTGGCTGCAAAGAATGGACGGGGAAATCAAATGGTCAATGCCGAGTTTCTGAAAATAAACGCTTTTGTCGGGCTCCATATATTCATGGTTCCTTACCCTGGCGATGACCTTTTTCGCCCCCAGTTGTTTGGCCAGCATTGCCGTCAGCAGGTTGGTGTCCTCAGAGGTAGTCACGGCCATGACCATGTCCGCCTGCCCCGCGTTAGCCTTTGCCAATATACCCAACGATGCGGAATCACCCAAAACGGTCAGCACGTCCAATTCCGCGGCAGCATTGTCCAGAAGATCCTTGTCCACGTCTATTACCGTGATGTTTTTGTTCTCAAAACTCAAATGTTCGGCCAGATGATACCCCATGTCACCCGCCCCTGCGATCACAATGTTAACTGCCATGAATTGTCGACTCCTGTTGGACCCGGCAAAATTAACGGATATAATCCACAACAGAAACGGTTTCCGGCAACATTATCTGCCGGCAACCCTCTTCCGATCTGCTGAAAAAAATACCAGTTAAAAAAAATTAAGGATCAAATTAACCGGATAAGATTGGTTAAATACCAACAGCTGTTTAATTTTGGTGCAGTTTATAAGACAAAAAATGAAAAACCGGGGGCGGAAAAAGGCTAAACTAGGCAGTTACAAATTTGTGAGTGTATTGTTCAGCACCACGCTCAGCCTTTTTATCGTAGGTTTGTTTGGCGTGATTGTTATTCAGGCCAAAACACTGACCTCCATCATCAGGGAAAACATCGAAGTCCAGATTTTCCTGCACAATACCCTTACGGAGGAGGAGATAGAAGACATTGGAAAGTTGCTCGCTTCCAAACCCTATGTACTGAAGAAGGACGAAAAAAGCCAGCTCACTTTCACTACAAAAGATGAGGCGGCAGCTACTTTTCTCAAAGACACCGGGGAAGACTTTACGAAATTTTTGGAAGACAATCCGCTGAGGGACAGCTACACGTTTTCTATAAGTGAAGAATACCAGACTGCCGAAGAAATTGAGGAAATTGTCAGGGAAATGGAATCCCTGGAAGGGGTTTTTGAAGTGACCTACATGAATGACCTGGTAGAATCCATCAATGAAAACCTCTTTAAGGTGAGTTTGGTCCTGGGAGCTTTTATCTTTATCCTGATCATCACCGTGATTATGCTTATCAACAACACCATCCGGCTCGCACTTTTTTCCCAGAGGTTTTTGATTCGCAGCATGCAGTTGGTGGGGGCAACGAAAGGATTTATACGTAAACCGTTTTTGACCCGCTCCTTTGGCTATGGGGCACTGGCGGGGATTCTGGCTTCGTCTCTCCTGCTGGCGTTGATTGAATATGCAAAATCGAACATCGACGGATTCAACATGCTACAGGATTACCGGCTTTTGATCTTCCTCTTCGGGGGATTGGTGGTGTTGGGCGCGTTTTTGTCTTTTTTCAGTACCTTGCGTTCCGTAAACAAATATTTAAACATGACCCTGGACGAACTTTATTAACATGAACGATAACCCCTTACCTTTTTCAAAGAAAAATTACACCTTGATGTTAATTGGAATTGGCATTATTGTACTGGGCTTTACCATCATTGGCCTGGATAAAGAGCCCCATGGTTTTGGATTTATGGGCCTGACCCTGGGTCCTATCATCACATTGTTTGGCTTCTTGTTCCAATTTTACGCTATTTTTTATAGATCAGATAAATAATGACAATTTTTGAAGCCCTCATTTTGGGCATTTTGCAGGGGCTAACCGAATTTCTTCCGGTAAGCAGCAGCGGCCATATTGAGCTGGGCGCGTATTTTCTAGGCATAAGCGGTACCGACAACCTGCTTTTTACCATTGTCGTTCATGCCGCGACAGCCTTAAGTACAATTCTGGTCTTCAGAAAAGATATATGGCTTATTATCAAGGACCTTTTCCAGTTTTCCTGGAATGAAGGCACCCGCTTTTCCTTCTATATATTCATTTCAATGATTCCTATCGGGGTTGTGGGCCTGTTGTTTGAGGAAGAAATTTCATCACTTTTCGGAGGCAACATTATATTTGTCGGCGCAATGCTGTGGCTGACGGCCGCGCTGTTGACGTTTTCACATTTCGCGCCCAAAAAGGAAGGAAAAGTAACTGCCTCCAAAGCTTTGGTAATCGGTTTGGCTCAAACGCTTGCCATTTTACCCGGCCTCTCCCGTTCCGGATCGACCATATCCACTGCGCTGATCCTGGGGGTTGGCAAAGAAAGGGCAGCGAGATTTTCTTTTTTGATGGTTTTAATCCCTATCCTGGGAGGTTCGTTTTTACAGGTCCTGGACTACATTGAAAATCCGGCCATTGCCGGGGGGATTTCAGGCAGCAGCCTTGTCGTCGGGTTTATATCCGCTTTTGTTGCCGGATTAATTGCCTGTATCTGGATGATCAATATTGTAAAAAAAGGAAAATTGATTTATTTTGCCCTTTACTGTGCATTAATGGGTACTGTGGCTATCATCGTAGGATTGTGATTTTATTATGACAAGCCAAGCATCGGGGAGAGTTTTTCTTATCAACAAGCCTTACCGTTGGACTTCTTTTGATGTCGTGAAAAAACTAAGGAATTCACTGGGTATCAAAAAGGTAGGTCATGCCGGTACCCTGGACCCCCTGGCCACGGGGCTATTGATCCTTTGTTCGGGTAAGGAAACAAAAAACATCGAAAAATACCAGGCCCTGGAGAAGGAATACACCACTACCTTTGTGTTGGGCAAAACGACCGAATCCTTCGATTTGGAGCGGGAAATCATAGATGTCGCGGATCCCTCCGCCGTCACCCGCGAGGAGGTTGAGGATGCGTGCCGCAGACTCAGCGGAGAAATATTACAAGTTCCCCCCGCCCATTCCGCCATTAAAAAGGATGGAAAACGTGTATACGAATCCGCGAGGAAAGGAATCGATGTATCCCTGCCCGCCAGGCCCGTGACCGTTTCCCTTTTTGAGGTTACGAAGTTTGATTTACCGGAAATTCATTGTAGAATAGTCTGTTCGAAAGGGACCTACATCAGAAGCCTGGCCAGGGACCTGGGTCTACACCTGAAGGTTGGCGCCTACGTCTCCGCACTTACCAGAACGCGGATTGGTCATTTCAAACTTGAAAACGCCATGGATTTGCCGGACCTGATTGAAACGCTTAAAGCTGAAAGGAATGCAGATTTATGAAGGGGTAGACCATTTTCCGGCAATCGATAACGCAGTAGTCACACTGGGCACCTTTGACGGGGTGCACCTGGGCCACCAAAAGGTGCTCTCGCGCATCAGGGCCATTGCTGATGAAAAAAACGGGGAAACGGTGCTGATCACTTTCTGGCCACATCCAAGGTTGGTACTTTACCCCAAAAAGCACAACATCCGGCTGCTTACTTCCTTTGAGGAAAAGACCTTGCTGCTTAAAAAATTTGGCGTTG
>DATGOS010000376.1:0-2228 GCA_035305725.1 Cyclobacteriaceae bacterium | reverse complement strand
GTTTCGGGTCCTGTTAAGCTAATAAAGCCTTTAATTCTCCTGTTTCCCCAACCGCTGTATCCTTCCTGAACCAAATTTACCCTCAGGTGGTCCCCTTCCACCTTATAAGTGATCTTGTATCCGCCGTTGTTGGATTCAAGATATGCATTCAAAAAAACCTCTGTAGCCTGAGAACTTCCCTCAAAGCTGACTTCCAGCGGACCGCCATTTACCGTAATGTTCTTTATCCCGGACAGTTTTTCTTCAATATTTGAAACCACATTCGTTTGCGCCACCCCGCAGCCTGGGAGCACCCAGGTGACCATCAGAACCTGGCAAAATAATTTAAAGCACCGGTTCATCGCCTTCCGGGTTTTTGGTCGGATCTACTGATCCTGTACTGGTCGGGGGATTGTAAATGTCCCCGCCGTATCCACCGGCCATCATGGATAAAGTTTCCTGGGCGACCTTTATGTTAAATTCATAGGCCAAACTTTTGTAGTTGACCAGATCCACTATGGTACCGATAAAACAAAGCCCCAGGGTGAGAAAATACAATATGCCCAGACCGATCTGTCCAAGGATAAACCGGTGAAGCCCGGCAAATCCAAACAATCCTAATACGGCCAGGATTAAGACCATCTGGCTGTCCTTCCTCCGGGCCCTATAAACCTGCGCAAACAGACTTGCCTGCTCATCCGTCATGTTTTTTAAGATTCCCTGAATATACCCCAGTTCCATTCCCTCCAGTTCAGGAAGGTGTTTTAATACATTAGCCATACTTGTGCTTTTTTATGATCTGTTTTGTAAGTTGAAATATTCGGTACAAAATGACGGACAATCCATAGGCTGCCAGGGGGTGCTTTTCCCAGGAAGCTGCAAACTCCCCCCGCATCAAATGGCTGACGGACCTTCCCAAGCCACAGCCGGGGCACCAGTCTACTCCTGCTTGGTAAAGCGGACACAGACTGAAATGGCTTCCATGGGAGTCCAGGTTCCACAGGATCGCTAAGGCAAAAATCCAAAAAGCGAGTTCGACTGGAAATTTCCTTATGTCCTTCATGGTCTCTAAATATACGAAAACGATGCCATTTCCGAATATGCTTGTTCGGGGGGTCTATTGATGGCTCAGAGAATTTAGGTGTACGGTTTTACCAGATAGGTGACCGGTTCCGGACATATCTGATATTTCGGCATTTGCAACTCGCTCTTCGGATAAATGAAACAGCAAAGGGCGAACGAAAGAAGGAAGGGCTGCCTAGACGATTAGCCCTATTACCCCCTGAATCACTCACAAGCTACAGTTGAATTTCAATTCGACAGATCTACAGTACGACGATTCAACAAATTCGACACTGCTTACGATGATGATGAAAAAGTTTTTATTGACGGGAGTAGAGCTTTCGCCGAAAAAAAAGCACAGGGCAGCCTGATGGTGCCCTGTGCCCTTATAAGCAAAAATTTAATTGGAAAATGTCTGGTTTTCCAACAGGGAAGCTGATTCGTTATCCAGATAAATACTGCAATTGGAATGCTCCTGTAATATACTCGCCGGATGTAGGTTCGTGACATCCTTCTCCAGACAATCTTTTACCGCCTGTGCCTTCCTCTGGTCAGGAACTGAACAGATGATATGCTTAGACTTCATGATCTGCCGGATAGACATACTGATGGCTTGGGTTGGCACGTCCTCAAAATTTTTGAACCAGCCCTCATTGAACTGCTGCATCCTGCAGGGACCGTCCAAATCAACCACCAGATAAGGCTGCTCGGTATCGAAATTTGCCGGGGGATCATTGAACGCCAAATGGCCGTTTTCACCAATCCCAACCATGGCCACGTCAATGGGATGATTGGTGATTATCTCGCTGATCCTTTTGACCTCCTCTTCCGGATCTCCTTCACCGTTGATCAGGGTGATAGAACCCAAAGAATCAACTTTGGCGACAAATCTTTCCTTTAAATACTTCCTAAAGCTGGCCGGGTGTGTAACGGGCAAATCAATATATTCATCCAGGTGGAACACATTTACTTTTGACCAGTCAATATCTTCTTCCAGCAGTTGCCTGAGGGTTTCAAACTGGCTTGTTCCTGTGGCTAATATAATATTTGCAACACCTTTCTCATTGATGGCCTCACGGATAAGTTGGGCTGCGGCTTTTCCCGCTGCCGTTCCTAACTCCTTTGGATTTTCCTTTCTTACAATCTTCATCGCTAATTCATTTATTGTTATTAAATTATTTAATCCA
>DATGOS010000375.1:0-2317 GCA_035305725.1 Cyclobacteriaceae bacterium | reverse complement strand
TGGATCTTTCCCCCGCCCCAAACGCATCTATTGTTAAACAGACATACCCGTTGGTCGCCAGGGAATGACCTACCGCCTGAACACTTTCCGCTGCTTTGCCTTCCGTCCAATGACCATGCATATTGACCACGGCGGGAAAAGGTCCTTTTCCTTCAGGTACATATAAATTTGCTGTGGCATACACGCCCGGTTGTGTTTGAAAATAAATGTTTTTGACCGTGTAGCCGTCCATTTGTACCGTTCCCGTCTCTCTAAGGTTTAGAGGTAGCTTCTGGTCGACTTTAATGCCACTGTTCTGAATGATCTTTTCCCTGATGGCCAACCTTGTTTTTTTCCAGGTTTCCAGATCAAAAGGGATATTGTGGGTAGCGGCCATCAAGATAGCCTGGCTCCTAAGATTGCTTTCCAGCAAATCACCCCTGTTTTCTTCCAGCACGGAAGGCAAACTGTCATTGTGCCAATGGCGCTCAACAGAAAATGCAGGGTTACAATTTACATAAAAAAGAAAAATCGCTAAAAAACCGATGCCGGCTTTCAATAATTGTTTCATAAAGGTGTAGCGCGTTCCAAAAACATGACGGTTAATTTATAATAATATTCCGGTATTTCCTCCTTTATCAAGAGAGATGTCCACGGGAAGATTGTTTTGCCAGGAACCACCCGTAAAATCCGGCACATCTATGGAATTGGAACGGTTGGCGACAGACCATTCGCTGAGCGGGAATATACAACTCCATAAGGCGGCATCATACACATCCTGATCTAACGGAAGACCGTTCCGCAGGCAGTCGACCAGGCGCCAGTCCATCAGAAAGTCCATACCTCCATGTCCTCCCACCTGCTTGGCCATCTCTCCTATTCTTTTGACAATTTCAGGCTGAAACTGTTCCTCCAGCTTTTTGATCTCCTCCGGCGGAAGCCAACCCTCATGGCTTGTGGCGACCCGCCCCGGCAAGGGGTATTTCATCGCCACGGCTTTGGTGCCGCTGACCAGGTGTATCCGGGAATAGACCCTGGGAGAGGTTACATCATGCTGCAGCATAATGGTGCGCCCTTTATGTGTTTTAATGGTGGTGACGTTCATATTTCCCCGGTAGGGCATCCCTACGAACTGCTCATAAAAACTGTCCTCCCTGGCCAAATCTTTGGCCATATCCCCCATCACAAAGTCGTTGCTGGAGACGGATACCATAAACTCCATCTTGTCGCCCCTGTTCATGTCCATCACCTGACATACCGGGCCCAAACCATGTGTGGGGTACAGGTTTCCGTTTCTGCTGGCATTGTGCCTGAAACGCCACATGTTCCATTTTTCCTTACTGAAAATGCCCGGGATAAAATCATGGATGTAGGCACCTTCTCCATGAATGATCTCCCCGAAAAATCCCTGTCTCGCCATGTTCAGCGTCATCAGTTCGAAGAAGTCATAGCAGGTGTTTTCCAACATCATGCAATGCTTTCTGGTTTTTTCGGACGTCTCCACGAGCTGCCAGCATTCCTCCAGCGTAATGGCGGCGGGCACCTCCACCGCAGCGTGTTTGCCCTGCTCCATAGCATATACCGCCATCGGCGCATGCAGTTCCCAAGGGGTGGCGATGTACACCAGGTCAATGTCATCCCGGTCACAAAGCTTCTTCCATGCTTCAGGATGACCGGAGTAAAGTTCCGGACGGTGTGCACTGCCTTCAATTCGTTCCAATGCTTCCTCGGCCTTTTCCGGCCTCAGGTCGCACAAAGCCCTGATCTCCACATTTTGTAATTTACTCATCCGCTTCACCGCCGCCGGACCCCGGTTGCCCAGGCCAATAAAGCCAATCCTCACGGTATCCAGCTTGGGGGCGGCAAATCCCGACATATTAAATTTTTGCCGGTGCTTCTTTTTGGAGAGTTTTAGCGTGGAGCGGAAAAACGACTTTTCCCTATCCGAAGCGTCTTCGTATCCCGGCATAAAACCCGATCCGGACAAACCCAGACCTGCCAATCCTGTCAATTTAAGAAAGTCTCTCCGGTTATTTTTCATAAGTTGCGTCGATATGTAGTAATTTCATTTTATTCCCCCTCCCCGGGTCCCGTATAAAAATTCCGCCCGACGAACTCCCACTCCCGAAGGTGCGCGGAAACATGTTCCTTTCTGACAATCCGGTCAAACAATGCCATCATGTCCATGTGGCTTGAAGCAATGTTTTCAGATTCCGTGGGATCTTTTTGCAAATCATAAATTTCCCAATACTCATGGGGATTATCAACCACTTCTATTTTAACGGCTTTGAGGTTCCCCATCCGGATGGCCAACTGCCCCCCGCGTGCGGGATATTCA
>DATGOS010000374.1:0-5171 GCA_035305725.1 Cyclobacteriaceae bacterium | reverse complement strand
CGGGGATTATGCGGAAGAACTGTATGTCAGGGATCCGGGCAGTAGCCGAAAGGAACGTCTTTCTGTTGAACTCATCGAAAGCGGCAGCTTCAACATGAAAATGAACGGAAACGCTGTCTTCAAACACGCGGTGGTAAAATTCCAGGAGGTGATCATGGAGGCACTTACGGCAAACGATAAAACCGCGGAAGACATTGACCTTTTGGTCCCACACCAGGCAAACCTGAGGATCAGCAACTTTATCCAGGAACAACTGGGCCTGCCGGAGCACAAAGTATTCAACAACATCATGCACTGTGGTAACACCACCGCGGCCACCATTCCCATTGCCCTCAGCGAAGCCTGGGAACAGGGAAAGATCAAAGAGGGGGACCTGGTTTGCCTCGCGGCATTTGGAAGTGGTTTTTCATGGGCCTCCGCTTTGTTGAACTGGTAGACCAGCATTTGATAAAAGGATAAACGGTATGAGTACGCTTGACAAGATCCCTGTCCACCTGTTGACCAACGCGGCGATGTTTGAGGAAATCCATCAGGCAAAAAGCTCCTTTGTAACGCTATATTCAGCACTGGCCAACGAGCTGACTCCGGGGGACCTGTCCGGAGTACATCCGGCTTCACAGGGATATAAGATCAGCAAGGGAAACGAACTTCAGCGCTGTCCTTATCAGGTTTTGGACATCATCAGGGATTTTGATCCGGATTTTGGCTTCAATATCCGCCTGTTGAACTGGTGGGGACGGGGCATGTATATCTTCCTGTTCTTTGGCAGGATAAACAGAAGAATCTTTTCCAGTCCGCATTTGTTCGCTGATCTTCGGAAACAGGAATATTTTTTGGCGCGCACAAGCTCGCCCTGGGATTATACAACGATCATAGACCTCGGGGAGACCTCGCCCATTCGTCAGGACTCAGAGGTGGAAGACCATGTCAGAAAGTTTGGACATCTGCAACTGGTAAAAAAAATAGACTATACCGGTGATTTCCCGTCCCTGAAACAACGCCTTCGGGAACAAGTTTTGATTATCTTAAATTTATACAACAAGTAAATACAAAAATTTGCGTTTTAAAAGTTAAATTAGAAACTGGTTTGTATAACGATTCCCCATCATGTTGAATAATTCCTGTTTCAAATAATTCAGGGAGCGGGATCACATCACGGGGAAAAATCCGGCGAAGCCGCGGAACACTGGAAAAAAATCATTTGAAAATGAGATACATTTTTGCCCTAATTACTTTCCTTCTTCAGATCCCTTTGTTGGCGCAAAACCAGATGGTCAGCCTTTACAACAATGACTCTACCCTCATGGGTACCGGGTTAATGGTCAACAATAAGATGGACGGGCTGTGGAAATTTTATAATCCCGCAAGCAACCAACTGATCCAGCAGGGCAATTTCGACCAGGGGGAAAAGGAAGGTACCTGGACGGTTTACCATGCGAACAAGGAAAAAAACATTGAAGCGGAATACCGAAACAACCAACTCAACGGTTCCTACAGGGAATATGACACCCAGGGCGCCCTGGTTTTGGAAAATATCTATAAGGAAAACGTACTGGTAGGCCCGCACAAGCAGTTTTACGGCCTGGACGAGAGAACCGGAGCCACCAATCCCAAGCAAGTCAAAATAGAGGGGCAGTACGTTGACGGAAAAAAGGACGGGGAGTGGCTCTCCTATTATGAAAACGGGCAACTGGGTGTAAAACAGCGGTATTCCGAGGGGAAGCTGGACGGCCCTTACCTGGAATATTCCCCCTATGGACAATTGGTCATAGAAACCACCTACAAAGACAACAAACCGCACGGGGTTTTCAAAAGGTACAGTATGGGAAACAGCCTGCTGGAGCAGGGAGAATACGACAACGGCAAGAAGGTGGGGAAATGGGTAAGGTATTTTCCCGAAACCAATACGATAGAATCTGAAACTGCCTATGACGAGCAGGGAAACAAGACCGGGGTGTGGACCTATTATTATGAAAACCGGAGGGTAGCCAGGATAGAGCGCTATGAAAACGACATTGCCGTCGGTACATGGGAGGAATTTTTTCCCGATAAATCCCTGGCGAAAAGAAAGACTTATAAGCTTGGCGTTCCCGTGGGAGAATATGTGGAGTACCATGAAAATAACCGCATTTCCGTTTCGGGTCAATATGAAGGTGGCATGAAAACGGGGCTTTGGAAGAGTTTTTATCCGGATGGGCAAATTTATTCCATCGGGCAGTACCATTTGGACCAAAAAACCGGGAACTGGAAATACTTCAACAAAATCGGAATACTGGTGGCTGAAGGAGCCTATAAGCTCGGGGCTGAGGATGGCCAGTGGGTTTATTATTACGACGGTGGCCAGCTAAAATCCATGGGAAGCTATTTTTTAGGTCTGGAAGACGGTATTTGGGGCCTGTTTTACGACAACAAGCAACTAACCCAGGAAGAAACCTGGGACAGCGGAAGACTGATGGAGGTAAGCAGCTATTACAACTACGACGGTTCGAAAACCTTGGATCCGGGGACTTTAAAATCCGGCAACGGCACAAGAATCACCTATTACCTCAACGAGGCAAAAGAGTCTGAAGGCGAATACAGGTTTGGAAAAGCCAACGGGTCATGGGCCTATTACCATGACAACGGCAGGGTGGCTTCGGAAGGCCTGATGAAAGACGGAAACAAGGAAGGAAACTGGAAATATTTTTCAAGAAGCGGGGCACTGATAGACCTTATCAATTTTGAAGCGGGTGAAGTAGTACAGGAGGAAGCTTCTGAACCGGAACTGATGTTTCAGGACTTCTAAAGATAAGCACCGATTTCTTACTGAACGCCTAGCAATACATAAGGGCAGTGTTTATCCCGCCCCCAACGCCCATCACTCCGAATTTAAATAACAACCCGATCCCATAATTATTGGCTCATTTTTTGAGCGGGGAGAAATTACTACAAAAATTAGCCTAACCTCCGCCGGAATTCCCTATTCCCCCGGGTTTCTCATGATGTATTTTAAAGAATATTATTGTGCCGTTTCCGGAAATTTACTTCAATTGGTTTATCATATCGACGGAAAACAAAATAAGTTACTTCGGTTTTATCTGTAATGTGAACTTTAATATCCCCTGCACGTTATAGGTAGTAAGTCTTAAACTTTAACACTATGAAAAAGGCATTAATATTTAATTTTCCTTTCAACATGGGAAAAACCCTGCTTTTGATGGGTTTGTTAAGCCTGGGGTTTATCAAAACATCTGAAGCGGAGTCCGTCCAGCCGGGAGTATCGTTCCAGATTTTTTATGATGAACTCCTGCCCTATGGTGACTGGATTTATGATCCCGTACATGGATATGTATGGGTTCCTTATGCGGACAACAACTTTCAACCTTATGCCAGCAACGGGTACTGGGTAATGACTTCTTATGGCAACACCTGGGTATCCCATTATGATTGGGGCTGGGCTCCGTTTCACTATGGGAGGTGGTATTTTGACGATTACCTGGGATGGGCCTGGGTCCCAGGATACGAATGGGGGCCGGCGTGGGTCAACTGGCGGGCCGGAGCGGGATATTATGGATGGGCACCTTTAGGCCCTGGGATGCATATTCACGTTTCTGTTAACATCCCCAGCCATCATTGGGTGTTTGTGCCCAGAAACCGGTTAATCAGCAGAAACATTTATAATTACTACATTCCCAGGCGAACGGTTTACAAGGTGTACAACCAGACCACCATCATCAACAACACCTATGTGTATAATAACAGGACCTATGTGTCCGGTCCGCCGAGGAGGGAAATAGAGCGGGTGACCAGACGGTCTGTGCCGGTATACCAGGTGAACAACAGCAACAAACCGGGAAGATCAACAGTGGGACGGAATGTAGTGGAAGTATATAAACCTGAAGTGCGCCAAAGTAGCAACAATTCCAGAAGTAGCGAGGCAAGACCGTCAAGGGTAGTAACCGCCCGGGAGCACAAGGCAAATGTTGCCCAGCGAAGCACGGCCAGCGCAGCGCCCAGAAGCAGTGTCAGGGCCAATACGGGTAGAGACACTGAAAACGCCTCAAGACGTTCCGTAACCAGATCGTCGGATAGGAACGGAGTAGGAACGGACACAAACCGAGCAATATCCGGAGAAAACGTCCAAAGGAGCGCAACCCCTACAAGACGGTCTGACCCTCCCACCCAATCGCCTTCCAGAGAGAGCAGGTCCCAGGCCCCGGCGGTTCAACAACAATCCGCTCCCAGGTCCAGGGTCGGAAATGCCCCTACCCAGATGCGGTCCGGCAGCCAGAATCCTGCCAGGGAGCGATCCGTACAACCTGCCAGGTCCAACAGCCGGGTAAGTCCTGAGCCAACCCCGCGAACCAGATCAGTACAGTCCGCCAGGCCAGCCACGCAGGTAAGAAGCCAGGAGGCACAAAGGAGCAGGAGTACCGGCGTTTCCTCCGGCAGCAGCCGGAGAATGGACAGCGGTACGGCGACTGGACGAAGTGATCAAAGAAGTAGGTCTTCGCGGGGAGGCCAATAATCCCCCGGCCCCTGATACTTAAAAATACCTTTCATTGCATGGAGGGTATTTTTTTATGCCTTAAATTGGCCGGAAGATTAAGGAATTTTTTCCTAAAAAACCTAAATCCATAAGCATGAGACCCTATATCTTAGCAGAAACCAACTGGAAAGCACTTAAAGACGAACAGTTTGACCTTGCCGTCCTTCCCTGGGGCGCGACCGAAGCCCACAATTATCACCTTCCTTACGGCACGGATGTGTTTGAAGCGGACGCCATTGCCACGGGCGCGGGAAAGATCGCCTGGGAATCGGGAGCTAAAGTCATTGTCATGCCCACCATTCCGTTTGGCGTCAATACCGGCCAGTCGGACATTTTTCTGGACATCAACCTGAATCCCAGTACCCAGCTGGCGATCCTAAAAGACATTATTCAGGTACTGGACCGGCAAAATGTAAAAAAGCTCCTGATCCTGAACAGCCATGGAGGAAATGATTTTAAGATTCTGCTGCGGGAACTCGGTCTGATTTATCCCAATATGTTTCTCACCACCTGCAACTGGTTCCAATCCCTTGACAAATCGGATTTTTTTGAAGAAGACGGCGACCATGCGGACGAGATGGAAACCAGCCTGATCCAGTACCTTCACCCCCATTTGGTATTGCCGCTGGCTGAGGCCGGAGAA
>DATGOS010000373.1:0-16741 GCA_035305725.1 Cyclobacteriaceae bacterium | reverse complement strand
TGGCGGCACAAGTTCCCCAGGTCCCGAAGGCTATCCATTTTGCAGACATGACCCTGCGCCTCAATGAGCAGGCAAGGAGAGAAATCCAGGCGGACGTGGATGCGCTGTACCGCAACAGCGCCTATTTCCAGATAAAACTGGACAGGGTTAACTTGTATATGCCTACGGTAGAACGGGTACTGCAGGAACAGGGTGTACCCACGGATTTGAAGTACCTGGTCATCCAGGAAAGCAGCCTGATTGCGGATGCAGTGTCCACCTCCAACGCGGTAGGCTTTTGGCAGTTTAAGAAGGGCACTGCCGAAGAGGTGTTTTTACGGGTGGACGGCCAAATCGATGAACGAAAAAACATCGTCTCCTCCACCAAAGGCGCCGCACTTTACCTCAAAAAGCATCAGAGCCATCTGGATAACTGGGCCTGTGCCCTGGTCTCCTACCAAATGGGCCTGGGCGGCGCCAGGAATTATTTCAAAGACAGGTACAGGGGTCAGCGCGTGATGGATATAGACCGTAATTCCCACTGGTACCTGAAGAAATTTTTGGCCCACAAGGTCGCCTTTGAGGGGCAGTTGGGAAAACTGGTGAGCAACGGGGACTATCTTCATGAGTACCCGGTAAACGGGCCCACGACCCTGGCGGCGCTGGCCAGGGAGCTGGGGGTGTCGGAAACGCATCTTAAGGAATTCAACAAGTGGACCTCCAACGGAAAAATCCCCGGAGACCGGCCGTATACCGTTGCCTATATCCGTAAAAACCCCGCCCCGGAGAGACCCTTACTGGTGTCAAATAATTTGGAAAACAATTCCGCGATTTATGAAAAGGCCGGGGCCTTTCCCGTGATTACAGGCAACACCCGGGAAGCTCACGAACCAGGCGCGATAAAAATTAATGGACGACGGGGGGTGAAAGCAACCCGTACGGTTTCCCTCGCGGAGTTTTCTGAACAAACCGGCATCAGGAAAAACAGGATCAGAAGGCTAAACGATCTAAAAAAATCAGACAAAATCGTCGCGGGTAAGTATTATTACACGCAAAGAAAGAAAGGAAAAGCCCAGGTAAAGGAACATGTAGTCAGGCCGGGGGAAACTCTTTGGGAAATCTCCCAGTTGTATGGAATCAGGCTGCATTCTCTAAAGGCAAAAAACAGGATCTATAACGATGCTGATATAAGGCCAGGCATGGTATTGCTGCTTCAGGAGTACCGGGGGAGAAATGAGGGCATCAGGTACAGACAACCCGCAGCGCCTACTACACCCGCACCACGTGAAAAGGCCCCGGACAGGATAAACCCGGTTCCGGCAAGCCAAGCTCCTCCCCTATTAACTGAGGGGCCTGAGGAAACTAAGCCGTCTGTGATTAGTCATAAAATACAGGCCGGAGAAACCCTGTACGCCTTGTCCAGAAAATATAAGGTGAGCGTGGATGAAATCAGGGCCTGGAACAACCTGGATAACGAAAGTATCCTGAGCATAGGGCAGGTGATAATCATCAAAAATTACTGAATAAGGCGGGTGAACCTTTATCTTTGCACAAAAATTAATTGTTCGTGGGAAAGTTGAAGTACCTTTTTTTGCTATTGATCTTGTTTTCGATGGACCTGGCGGCCCAGGACAAAAACAAGATCGATATGGCAGATACTGTAATCATCGGGACTGATACTTTAATCATGCTGGGCGATTCCCTGATTTTTACCCCCGAGGTTAAGGAGGTGTATTGGAAGAAGGGAGGGAATTTCAACCTGAGCGTACAACAAGTCAGCCTGAGTAATTGGGCGGCGGGGGGAGCAAGCTCCTTTGCATTGAACTCCGGAATCAGCTTGTTTGCCAACTTCAACAGGGATAACAAAATCTGGGATACTAAGCTCACGGTAAATTTCGGTGCCAACCGGCAAGCGGAAAGGGCGTTTCCCATGCGAAAAACCAACGACAATTTTATTTTTACCAGCAAGTATGGACGGGAACTTTCCGAAAGCCTTTATCTGTCCACGCAGATTGACGTGCGGACCCAGTTGTTAAAGGGTTACAAATACTTCAAACCTTCCGGCTCTGATTTGGAAAGCAGGAACATGATTTCAGATTTCCTCAGCCCCGGATATGTCCAGTCATCCACCGGGTTGAACTACCAAAAACAGTATAAGGGAAACAACAAGTTCTCCACCATTGTATCGCCTTTTACCGGAAGGTTTACCATTGTCGTGGATGATTCCCTGAGCCGAGCCGGTGCATTTGGTGTGGTGAAAGGGGAAAATGTAAGACCGGAAGCGGGTATTTCGACGAGTTCTTCCATCGAGACTGACCTTATGCAAAACGTAAGGTGGAAAGCGGACCTGAACCTCTTTTCGAATTATGAAAATCTTGGTAATATAGTAGTCAACTTCAACTCCGTCATCAGCATGAAAGTCAATAGGTATATTACCACCAGAATAGAGACGGTAATGATCTATGACGAAAACGTCTATATAGAAATGGATGACGGGAGTTCCTCCCGGGCCGTACAGTTACAAAACCTGATCAATTTCGGGATAGGGATCGATTTTTAGCCGGGCTGCCTCAAAAATCCGTCTCCAGTCCGAAGCGCTGCTGCAGTTCTTTAAGCATCGGGGACTTGTCACTTAAATACCTCAGTTTGTCCGTGGAAGTATAAAGCTTAGGGGCGCCGTCATTGTCATTTTCGCTGATCTCGAAAGTAACCTCAAGGCGCTTATTTTGCAGTCCGTTCCGGAGCAGGCCGGTCAGTTCCGGTCTTATTCTCAGAAATATGTCTTTCTGTATGTCTCCGTTTAGGATAAAAACCACCTTTTCGTCCTGCAGCCTGAAGGACTGTCGGATCACGGACAGCTCCATATGTCTAGTCTTTTGCTTAAAATCCCCGATAATCCGGTCCAATACTTCCCTGACATCTTCCTTTTCCGGAAGCTTGCGGTCCTGATTATCCAGGGCACGGTCATTATCAATAGTTTCGGTAGGTTTTTCCTCAGCAGCCGGCTGCTTTTTTAACAGCGGCTTTTCGGCTACCATCTTCCGAACTGCTGAGAGGCTTGTGGGAATGGAAGGAGTGCGTTGAACGGCTGCTTGCGCATTGCCCGCCTCTATTTGCGCCGCATAGGATTTGCCCGGTACGGAAACGGGCATTTCACTGGCTAATGAACTTTTTTTTTTGATTCTTCACGGGCAAGTTCCGCCAGGGAAATGGCCTGGGGCAGCTTCGCTAGTTTCATCAGGGCCAGTTCAACATGAAGTCTTTGGTTTTTGCTGCTTTTGTAGTTGATGTCGGTGTAGTTGCAGACATTCAAGGCCGATAAAAGGAAGGAGGCGGACGCCTTCCTGGATTGGTCCAGGTACCGTTCTTTGGCAGTATCGGATACCTGAAGCAGTTCCACCGTGGCCGGATCCTTACATACCATCAGGTCCCTGAAGTGTTCGCTCAGGCCGGTAATAAAATTGTGACCGTCAAATCCAAGGTTTAGGATCTCGTCGAAGATCAGCAGGGACTGTGAAATACTTTCCTCCAGCAGGGCGTCGGTGACCTTGAAGTAATACTCGTAGTCCAGGATATGGAGGTTGTTTATGGTCTCTCCATAGGTGATCTTTCTTCCTGAAGAATAGGTGACGATAAGGTCAAAAATCGAAAGTGCATCCCGCAATGCCCCGTCCGCTTTGGTTGCGATCAGCCGCAGCGCCTCTTCCTCATAGTCGATGTCTTCTTCAGAGGCTATGTATTTGAGGTGGTCCGCAATATCCCTGATTTGTATCCTGTTGAAATCAAAAATCTGACACCTGGAAAGCACGGTCGGGATGATCTTGTGTTTTTCGGTGGTCGCCAGAATAAATATGGCGTATTTGGGAGGTTCCTCCAGCGTCTTCAGAAAGGCATTAAAAGCCTGAACCGAAAGCATATGAACCTCATCGATAATATATATCTTATAATCGCCGGTCTGGGGAGGGTACCTCACCTGATCTACGAGGTTCCTGATATCATCCACCGAATTGTTGGAAGCGGCATCAAGCTCATGGACGTTAAAGGAACTTTGGGAATTGAACGCTCTGCAGGAATCACAGTCGTCGCAGGCTTCACAGTCTGGCGTTCGGTTCTTGCAGTTGATGGTCTTGGCAAGAATCCTGGCACAGGTGGTTTTGCCCACGCCCCGGGGTCCACAAAAAAGAAATGCCTGGGCAAGATGACCGTTCCTGATCGCGTTTTTTAGGGTGGTGGTAATATGCTGCTGCCCCACCACACTTTTAAAGTTGGCGGGCCTGTATTTCCTGGCCGAAACGACAAAATTATCCATCGCCGCAAGTTATAAAATTATTTCTTACAATTTAAAAATTTATGGAGAGGCCGGATTTGAGGGTGTAGATCAGCTTTGTGACAGGGACCACGGGCTTATCTTCATACGACAGGTCAAAGGAATTGGTGAAGGAAAACCTGTCATTGATTTTGGCGTTGAGGGCCAGGGAACTGCTAAACCGGTTTCTAAATCCATTGATCCCGCTGTCGTATCCCACCTGGTAGTAATGGACCATGTTCAGGTCTATATAAGCGTTGATTTCCGTTTGAAGAGAAAGGTAATTGGAGCTTTTTACCAGGCCCAGGTCCACATGTTCCGTGGTGAACGGGACCCGCCATTTTTCATATTCATACATCCCTCCTATCCCAATGAGAAAGGTCGTTTTGGCTGACCTGGCGATGTGGTACCTTATACCGCCTCCAAGAATCCAGCGGGGGTCGAGACCCCTGAAGTTGTCGAAGGAGTACTGGACAAAGGTCTCATAATTTATTTTGTTCTCCCTCAGAAAATTGGCCCTGCCGTGAAAATACCCGAAGTTCAGAATTCCCTCATCGTTGACCTGCAGGTAATCAAACTTGGAGAGAAAAATATAGGCATGTTTTTCCGGGTAAAACAGGGTGTTGATGTCAAAGTTCAGGGCGAAAAGATGCGCGGGTTCCGTTTCCGCGGCGCTGCGGTTGTTTGCCGTCATGCCCACGGTGGCCTTTACCAAAAAGCTCTTCGCGGTGTCGCTTTCCAGCCGCAGCCTTTCTATATTGAGGATTTGGGAATAAAGGGCAGCGGGTGAAAGCAAGCATAGCCAAAGAAACAGAAATTTCAATCCGGTCCGGTGTATAAACGTGTATTCCATAAAGTATGATAATTTCCGGTTATTCACATGCAAAAATAAGGCAAGCGGGGCAAAAAGCCGGCCTCAAAAATATATTCTTCAGACGGGAACCATTTACCGGGGGAATTTGTCTTCTTTGCATAAATGGGGCTGACCGGTTTTGACAGTAGGAGTGAAGACTGGGCTCGCATGTCGGGTGGAGTATGTACGCCCGTGAATAATTCATACGCACTATAATTGGCGAATCTAATTACGCCATGGCTGCCTAATCTAGCCCTTCGGGGATAGACACAGCTTAAAGGGTTGAGTTCCGATAGGAATTCCCCGGCCACATCCCGCAACCCTCCGCCTTGTCGGGGTTGAATCTGGGGTGTCGAAAAGACAGGGCTAGTGCCTGTGATGCTGTTAAGCGGGCGCGAAATTCAACAGCTAAGTGCCAGGACAGGTGTGTTGCCCAGCAGTCCGGCATCGAAAATCCAACAGGCAACTAAACATGTAGACGGTACGGTGTTTCCCTATCTGGACGCGAGTTCGAATCTCGCCAGCTCCACCAAAACCTGGCCTGCTAAACAGCGGGCCAGGTTTTTTTGTTGGATTTCGGCAACGCGATAGCGGATGATGCAATGCCGATCATATTCAAGATAAAATTCCACTAATCGAAATTTCACTGTAAATTCCGCTGAGTCCCATTTTTCTGTTTTTCTTCGCACTAATCATCATTTTTTGGCTAAATTGCTCTTAAAACCTTCATGGTGTTAATATTTTCGATGATTTAAAATGAAACTTAAAGATCTTCTTAAAATTGCAGAAGATGAATTATCAGATCTGTCGACTGTCTCAAATCCGGACTTTCGATTAGAGCAAGCTGTAAAAACGGATTCAGGATGGGAGATTGTTGTTTCTTTTCTCGTGGAAAACCCGAATAAGCCCTCAAACCCCTTTGCAGCGCTTGCTCCTGCATTTCAGTTTGAGAGGATATACAAGAAAGTCAGTATTAATAGTGAGGGAGAGGTCGCGGGATTATTCATCTATAACAACAATTGATGATAATTATCGACACAAACGCGCTTGTCGTATTACTTGTTGGACTGATCGATACCCGCCTGTTCCGTAACCATAAAAGAACCTCGATCTATGATGAAGATGACTTTACGGATTTGCTAAGAACAATTAGAAGCTTAAATCAAATAGTCACGTTACCGAACATTTGGACTGAAGTAGATAATCTTCTGAATAATTTTTCCGGTAACTATAAATATGCTTACATCCAGGAAATTACAAAAACAATAAAAGAGACGACAGAAAACTACTTGGCATCAGAAATCGGAACTTCAAGTCCTCACTTCCAGGAACTTGGACTGACTGATTCCCTTATATTGGAATTCGCAAAAGAATGCAAGCTATTGATTACGTCGGACTCCAAACTATCAGACCATGCCATTGCTTACGGTATTCCAGTGTATGATTTGGTAAAAGTTAAAAATGAACGGTTAAGATAACCTTCGTTTCTGCCCTGTTTTCACTGTCTTGCTTGCTGACATCGATGAATCTAAAGAGCGGGCGAAAAATGGAGAAACCACCATTCCCAAAAAGTTATCTGTCACAAAACTTGCCGGGTACCATACGGTTGCATTTCCGGCCTCAGCCGTGTAGCTTTATACCCTGATAATCCGGAACATATGAGAATAGGAATATTGGGCATGGGCGGGATCGGTGGATTTGTAGGTGCTAAACTTGCCCGAGCTTACAGCAAAGACCGCGATACGCAAATCATTTTTATCTGCCGGGGTAAAACAAAAGAAAAAATCCTACATGAAGGATTAAAGTTTATTTCCCCAAAAGAAACGGTTACTGTGCATCCGGATCTTACCTCGGACGACCCGCTCGAAATCGGATTGCTGGATTTGTTGATTGTCGCCACCAAGTCCTATGCTTTGGCAGACGCTGTCAGACAATATCAAAGCTGCCTCCAAACGGAAACCGTCATCCTTCCTTTACTTAACGGGATCAACGCCCGGGACATCATTGCCGAAAACACCCCCTATGACGGTTCAAACGTCCTGCATGGCTGTATTTATATTGCTTCCAACATAGACCAACCCGGAGTCGTACGGCACCTTGGTGGTCCCGGAAAAATATTTTTTGGCAACGCCAGCCCCCATGACTATACCTGGGTTCAAAGACTATTGGAAAAATGCGGACTGGACACCACCTACACCCGAAATATAAAAGACATTTTGTGGAAAAAATATCTGTTTGTCTCTCCCCTGGCTGCCGTAACTACCGCTCATGACCTCACCTTTGGGGAGCTGGCTGATAGCCAAGCCCATATGGACCTGCTTGAAAACTTGATGCGAGAGGTTAAAGCCCTGGCCGGGGGATTTGGTGTGGGCCTGAAGGATCAGGATATTGCAGATGCCCTGGACCTGCTACAGGGCTTCCCCGATGCCACAAAAACCTCACTACAGTTAGACGTACAGCACCAGGCTCAGCACACTGAGCGGGACAACCTTATTGGTTTCGTCATAGAAAACGGGGAGCGGTTGGGCATTGAGGTGAAGCATTATAAAGCCATGGACAACAAAATAAATGAAATTCTAAAAAACCGGCGATAAAAGGAACAAAGAATCTGTGTAGCTAACGGCAGCTTATAGTATTGTAGACAAGTAATTAAACTTTATTACCGTGTAAAGATTTTGTGGAGCAGTCTAAGCTTTCAGTTCATTCCCTGTGCCCGGAAACCAGTTTATTAACCTTTATCAGCATCACCATGAGCAAACGAAACAAAATCATCTATTGGTTTACCACCGGATTCCTCTCACTGGGCATGCTTGCCGGCGGCGTACAGCAACTGCTTCAGATAGGAGGCTATGTGCAGATTGTTACCCAGTTGGGGTACCCGGTATATCTGCTGTCCATTCTCGGCGCCTGGAAAATCCTCGGCGTGGTGGCCATCCTGGTACCAAAATTCCCCTTGGTGAAGGAATGGGCTTATGCGGGCTTTTTCTTTGCCATGTCGGGCGCGGCCATCTCGCATATTGTCCAGGGCCAGGCCTTTGTGGAAGCCGTCCCTTCGCTGGTATTGCTGACCATGACGGTGGCATCCTGGTATTTCAGGCCCCCGGGCCGCAGGGTCATGCCTGTACATCCCTGAACCCGGGAAAATATTTTACAGATAGAATACCATCGGCATAGAACGCTATCGGCTTTCCCAAATCTTTCCGGAATTATTGGGTAATTTGTGAGAAATTTGCCCCAGGACATGAAAATACTGATTGTGGAAGATGAGCCGGATATGTTGGGAAACATGGTTGATTCCCTGAGTAAGGAAAATTATCTGGTAGAAACGGCGCAGGATTATGAAACGGCGTTGGAAAAGGTTTCCCTCTATTCATACGATTGCATACTTTTGGATATCACACTTCCCGGAGGCAATGGCCTGGATGTCCTTCAGGCACTTAAAAAACTGGATAAAACCGATGGGGTTATCATCGTTTCCGCCAAAAATTCGCTTGACGACAAGGTAAAAGGGTTAAACCTTGGCGCCGACGATTATCTGCCCAAACCCTTTCACCTTGCGGAATTACATGCCCGGGTTAAGGCTGTTTTCAGGAGAAAGAAACTCGATGGCAAAAAATCGCTGGTTTCCGGAAACGTAAAAATCTATCCCGAAGAAAGACTGGCCTTTGTGGGAGAAGAAGCTTTAAAGCTGAACCGCAAGGAATTTGACATTCTCCTGTACCTGATCACCAACCAGAACCGCCTGGTATCAAAAACCGCCCTTGCCGAACATGTTTGGGGTGATCAGATCGATGAAGCCGACAGTTTTGAGTTTATCTATTCGCAGATCAAAAACCTGCGGAAAAGGTTTAAGGAAAGCGGCGCCAATATTGAAATTCAGGCCATATACGGCATAGGGTACAAGGTACAGCCAAGATGAAACTCCTCAACTATACCAGCGCCTGGTTTGGCCTGATTCTCTTTCTTGTGCTTTCAATATGGGCTACTGTATTTTATTTCAACATGCTGGATGAGATCTATGACAGCATGGATGACGGGTTGGAAAACCAGAAACTGCTGGTGATCCGGAGGGCGGAACAGGACGGGGAGGTACTCCTGCGGGACGATTTTGACGACGGCTATTACAAGGTAAGCCAGGTCCCTTTTGAGCAGGTGGAGAACTACACGGATGTGTACCAGGACACCCTGATCTATACGCTGAATGAGGAAGATTTTGAGCCCTTCCGCATGCTGAAAACGGTTTTCGAACTCAACGGCAACTATTACCATCTGAGCCTGATCACTTCAATGGTCGAGGAAGACGACCTGATTGAGGACTTGTTTTACGCGCTGGTTTTTCTTTACCTGGGGCTTATTTTCAGTGTCCTGATATTAAACAACTTTCTTCTGAAAAAAATATGGCGCCCTTTTTACAACCTTTTGGACAATCTGAAAACCTTCCGCCTGGATGATCCAAAACCTTTTGATGCCAAAAAAACCCGGATCGATGAATTCCAGCTGCTCCATGACTCAGTTAAAAAACTTCTGGAAAAGAACATCCAAACTTATAACAGTCAGAAGCAGTTTATAGAAAATGCCTCCCATGAAATACAGACGCCGTTGGCCATAAGCCTGAACAAGCTGGAGCTGCTGGCAGAAAACCATCATCTGGATGACAAAGCGCTTCCCATCGTTGCATCCGTCATGGATAATCTGGAACGGCTTTCCCGCCTTAACAAATCGCTTCTGCTCCTTTCAAAAATAATCAACAAACAATTTCCGGGAGAAGAACAGGTCGATTTCAGCCAGCTGGTAACAAAATCCGTGGATGACTTCTCCGATTTGGCGGCTCACCGGAACATCTCGATTTCCCTCAATGCGGTTGATGGCCATCTTATCAGGATGAATCCTGATCTGGCCGCCGTTATGGTTACGAACCTGTTGAAAAATGCCCTTGTCCACAACCATTCCGGAGGATGGGTTGATGTCATTTTGACCAAGGAATCCCTCACGGTTGAAAATTCAGGGCAGGCAACTCCTTTGAACAAAGAAAAAATCTTTGAGCGTCTCGAAAAAGGGTCATCCTCGCCTCAGTCCAACGGCCTGGGCCTGTCCATCGTCAGGGCCATTGCCGAATTGTATGGTTTCTCCATAGACTATGCCTTTCAGGATAAGCATATTATGAAGCTCAGGTTCTAATCCTTGCTTTCGCCCTGATGTTTTTTATTTTTTTTTGAACCCACCCCTTTATTCCCAATTGTTTCCGGATTCGGTATAGAACTTTGAGGCAGTTAAATACTAAACCTTAAAATCTATTATGAAAACGATCAAAAAAATAGGGAATCTTGTAAAATTCCTTCCATTATTCACCGCAGTATTTATTTTTTCAGCTTGCGAGGAAGAGCGTGTAGTTCCTGATTCCGACATTCCTTCGGAAGCCAAAACCTTTATCACGACCCACTTTCCGGGCGAGACCATTGCCGAAGTGATCCGGGACAGAGATGACTTTAAGGTGGATTATGAGGTGTTTTTAAGTAACGGAGTCGCTCTGGAATTCTCCAAAAAAGGCCAGTGCAAAAGTATCCAGAGCGGTACGGAATTACCTGATAGTGTGATTCCGCAGGTGATCCTGGATTATGTGCGCACCAATTACAGCGGGGAATATATTGTTCAATGGGAAAAGGAGGACAATGGGCAGGAAGTGGAAATTTCCAACGGTCTTGAACTGAAGTTCGATTCCAATGGCAATTTTAAAAGAATCGACTATTAATAAAGATGCTTCGGTGCTTAATGGATACCCTTAAGACCCTGAGCATGATGGGATGCTCCCTATTGTTCGGCAGCGGCATTCCTGAGAGGGAGGTACCTTCTGTGATCAGGAACAGTTTTGCTACCGAGTTTCCCGAAGCCGTGGCACCGGCTTGGGAGAGGGAACAGGAAGGTTTTGAAGTGGAATTTTCGTTAGACAGGGCTGAATATTCAGCCTTGTTTAACAAAAAAGGAAAGATGGTGATGTTGAAAAAAGAAGTAGGCGTCACCTCCCTCCCTCCACCTGTCCTCGAGAAAATCCAAACCGAGTACTCCCATTATAGTATCGGAGACATCACGATCATTGAAAAAGACGGGAACGCTTACTTTCAGGTAGCACTGGAAGGGAAATTCACCGAAAAAAAAGAAGTCTTCACCCACGATGGCCACCGGGCTGACGAAAAATACTGGGACTGATGATACGGACACCCTGGATAACATGGATAGTGTCAGCGATGCTGACCCTCCCCTCCTGTTCGGAGTCGCCGGAAGAAATGCACCCCGCGACCCTGCTAGCGAAAAGCAATTATGACACGGAGAATGTAATTGTCGTGGTGATAGACGGGCCACGGTTTTCCGAAACCTGGGGCCATCCGGAACGGCAATATATTCCTAAAATGGCCGAAGTATTAGCCCCACAAGGCACCTTTTTCGAAAACTTCAACAATGAAGGACATACCCGAACCGTTTCGGGTCATTCCGCCATCACCACAGGCCGGTACTTTTTCATGGCCAATGACGGTTCTGAATATCCCAAAGAACCATCTTTCTTACAACATTACCTGCAACACACGGAACAGGCACCTGACAAAGCCTGGATTGTCAGCAGCAAACCCAAGCTGAATATCCTGGCTGACACGCGAAGACTGGAATGGAGGGGGCGGTACAACCCCTATTATAACTGCGGGAAGGGGGGTAAAAAACGACCGGATGCGGAGACCTTAAGCCAGGCCATGCGGATCTTGCGGGACAAGGAACCCCACCTTATGCTTTTGCAGTTTCTCGGTCCCGATGACCGTGCACACAAAGATGACTGGACTGGATATCTTCAAAGCATTCAGGACACAGACAGCCTGGTATTCCAGTTGTGGCAATTCCTGCAGAAAAACGAAGCGTACAAGGATAAAACAGCGCTGCTTGTCACCAATGACCATGGCCGCCACCCCACCGGCCACAAAGACGGCTTTGTAAGCCATGGGGACAATTGCCGGGAGTGCAGGCATATCAGTCTCCTCGCCTTAGGTCCTGACTTTGAGCGGGGGAAAGTAGTAAGCGGGCGCCATGACCTTTCCGATATTGCCCCTACTGTCGCCGCACTTATGGGCTTTTCCTTTCCGGAAGGCGACGGCAGCCCGATTCCTGATTTACTGCATCCCGGACCATGAAAACCATCGTGTTTTGTATCCCGTTGTTCCTTTTTTCCTGGGCATTTTGCCAGGGACAGTCTTCTGTGTCACCAGTACTGGCCCTTGACCAACAGGTGACGCTGAAAAGGGTCACGGCGAGAACATTTCTGATTCCTCAAGCAGGGGTGCAAAGCGGGAGAAATTTGCTTTTGGTAGGGCCGGTGATCCGCATGGGCCAGTTAAATCAGGCCTACTTCGGCAAACCATCACTAACCGGTATCCAGGTTACGGAAGCTTATTTTTTCAGCCGGGAGGGGAAAAAACTTCAGCTTTACCTGGCTTTTAAGAGTAAATATCAAAAAACAGAAGAGGAATGGGAAAGTAATTTCTGGAGCGTTACTTCCCAGGCATACCGGGATTATGAGATGGAGAATGAGGAATCCATCTGGGAAAACAGCATGGGGCCCGGACTGGTATGGAATTTTTACCGGAACTTCCATTTAAACGGAAGTTTGGGACTGGGTTATTACCTGTCCTTTTTGAAGCATGAAAAGCCGGAAGAACTATCCGCTCCTGTCATTATCAAAGACTACCGCCCATATCGGAACCAGGGACTCGTCTACAGCATCCAGATAGGGATCGTCTATAAAATGGATCATGTGTCCCGTCTTACCGGCAAGAGCAACGGCCGTTGATGGCGGCCGGATTCAATTAGAGAAATGACTTGTCGGGTGGATTCTGGAGACGTTGCATTTTTACTCTGGCGCTTCCGGGAACCTGTCCGTTGATCAGAGTTCATTTACGAATACATAAGCACAATATTCTATGCACCGGGGAAAGGATGGTTCCATATACAGATTATCCCCCTCCCAGGAAAGGATAAACACTCTTTTTTCCGGTTCTTCCGAACAATCAAAGTCTATGGTGAGGGCATTACCTTCCAGGGTATACCTGCCCTGATCGCACTGGAAAAACCCATGGGACAACAATGCGCCATTCTTCCTAAATATAATTGCCTTGTCTTCAGCTACCAGGCTTCTGTGGATCTGTGGACCGCCCGGACTGAATAGGTATTCAGAAAATTTCCATGGCCCCAAAATGCTTCTCTCCTCCAACAAAGGATTGAGTTCCCGCTCCGAAACGCAGGAAATAAAAAACAGCAGCCAAACAATCATGCAAAACCTCATGCTACGAAAGTTTAATACCAAGACGTAAATAAATATAGAATCGTTACTTTGTATCCACCAATTAACATCCCAGGTTTGGTCTTAAAGAAATACCTGCTTAATTTTAAACAAAATAAGCCTTACCAAAAAAGCCGAAAAAATCCTTGAAAATGATGCTGAACTGTTCCAACTGATCTTCAAAACCTATTGCAAAAAGTATAATTGGGCTTTTTTTGACGGATACGGGGACAACGGCATCGGCCAGATCGGCTTTGGCTTTTCCCTTATGTTGCTACACAAATACGGGAAGAAATGGAAAAGGGAGAATTTCTACGCCGGCAAATATTTTAATGCCTTTCCTGATCTTCTGGAAGGTCCGCAGCCCAGGTATGGGAATGTCGTGGACGTCAGCAACAGGTGTTATTCTTACCGGGTATTTACGGTATTTATGGATTATTTCGGCCTTATTAAGATGAGAGCGGAGGGAAACTTCTGGGACAAAAAGCTTTGGGTTTCTAAATCACCCCTGTTCGACAAATTAGTCAAAGTGGAAGCGCCCGAGTATCATTAACCACGTTCAGGCATTACGTTGGCATGGACGGTCAGGGAGATAAATATTGATTTCCGAATAGCCCGTGTTGGTTTCTTGCACGATGAACCTCAAGCCATCCCTTGATAGAGGATCTCCTGGAATAGATGACACTAGTGGCTGATTCCTGGATTGTATTCTAGGTCCACTACTTCTAATTTAAGCCATGTCCAGTCCCCTTCCTCCAAACTCCAGGTGGAGCGCATTAAAGCCGCAACTTTAATTCCCCCAAATGTTTTGTAACTTTCGATATGCATGGTCCAAGGGAATTTTTTCGCCCCCGGTATATTGTCTTTGTACCTTGATGCCGAAAATTTTAAAACATCCCCAAGATCGTTAAAATAAAACGTTCCTTCGCCGGAAGCGCCATTATAGGCCATCCTTGCTTTGGCTGTTGTTGCATCAATTTGTTCCCAGGTGATATAAGGGCTTAATGCCAAAGAGGGAAACCAAACCATTTCACCCAGATACCTTTGCAGGGATCCTTCGTCCAATTTTTCACCCCGCGCATTGACCAGATTGATCAGCGAATTCAATTTGATCAGCATTTCGCCTTTTCCGTTTTCAAATTTGTCCCTACCCTTAAACTGCAGCAAACTGTTAAAGTTTACGTCGACTGTCCAGATGAAAGCCGGCTTGTCTATGGTGGTAAACTGAACCGCAGTAGCCTCCATCCAGTTTTTCTGTCCCGGCTTCATTCTCATTTTGGCATGTTGTACCACCTTTCCGGTATGAATAAAAGTTTTCCCCACGGCTCCTGAATGCCGAAGCCAGTTTTTTATGGGTTCAGGTAAGCTAGCCAGGTCAGCTTCCTCCAGGATATTATCTTCAGGATGCTTACTTATACCCAAAATATCATTGGTCTCCTGATGAACCAGCGAACGAAATTTTTGCTCCCCCCAGTAAGATATAGATACCAATAAAATAATCATATTGGGAATGGTTCCCCATTTTGCATCACCCCAAAATATTATAACCATTATTTGGGACACCCCCACAGCAACTAGTCCCAATACCCATGCATATCTGGCGTCGCCAATATATAGACTTCCATAAATAAAAAACAGAACCGCTGTCCCCACCCAGACAATACCCTGAAGTTCGGAAATAGGAAGTGTTAGTTCATTAACTTCCTTCCACCAAAAGCCTTTAAAAAATCCAAGCAAGTGTATTATTCCGTGTAGGAATACGAGAATAATGTAAAGGGTTCTCATTTGTCTTACCTTTATTATCTTCGAAATCCGGTCGCTTTTACGTTTACCCTCCGTGTGGTACAGAACCGTTCAGTATTTTTCATCCGTTCAGAGAATTTTTTCCCTGTTCCTAAATCCTTTTTAGATGCTCTTCAATTGCTTTCCTCTGTTCGGCAGGATGTCCGCCATAATGTAACTTCTCCCACTACCCTGTACGGCTGCGTGAAGCGGTACAATTTCATGGAGTTTCCGGAAATTTCCTGTCGGTGACGTCCGGACCATCCTCAATGGCACCCGTGGGCTCGACCAGATAGACTCATTTAAATCTATTTAATTATTCTTTAATAACTGTCCAAAGATGTAAAGAAGAAAAATCCCGGATGCGGAATGGAATTAAAGCCTAAACCGCGTCCACCAATCTAACCCAAGTTAAAGATGATCCGACCGACTCCGTAGGAGCCAAACTTTTGTAGAAAATGACGGGAAATTACAAATAAGCCCCAGCGGGGCGACACCTTATTTTTCAGAAAGTTCTTTTAACTCCCTCGAAGGTGTCGCTTCAACAACATTTTCAAGAACTGAAACTAATGCGTCGGAAAGTATCAGCCGTGGGCGCGTGTTTTTTTTGCTTTTTTACCGATGGCTTCGCGCTTTTGTTATATTCCAGACAGAGATTGACCCAGTAGGCAAAATCTCTTTCATTATTATGCCCTTCCGGTTCAACGTAACAATAGTTGTTGTTTTAAAGTCCATATGGTTTTGCATCAGGTAGAGGCGGAATTTCTTTAATTGCTTTGCCACGGTCTGGCCTAACCTGATCAGCAAGCTTTTTTGGGGCTACGGCACAGTAGGCCATCGTCAGCGCGGCTGCCAGCAATTCCTTTCCTACCTTCTCCATGGCCACACATGTCCAGCCCTGCCGGCCCCACTGGTTGGGAACGGGATATATTATAGTTCTGTCCACCGAAGAAAAAACGTCCTGGTCGGCGGGGGACAACTTTATGCTGGCGGTCTTGTTTTTGTCGTCGTAGGAGGCAAAGATCTTCTTTCTTACCCGAAAGGAGGTCTTTTCGAAGTGAGGCTCTTCGGACGTCTCGGGAAAGGAGAGCGCTATTTTTCTCAAGGTGTCCAGGGATAACATCGTGTTATTTGTTTTCTTCAAACCATTTTACAATAGAAGGCATATTTCTTTCAAAGCCCCCGGGAATAAAAATATTCAGAACGCCCGATTTCCGGTCAGTCCTGTTTTCGAAGTCATGCAGCGTTTTGGCCGGAATCCGAATGAATGTTCCTTGTTCCACGTCTACCCACCGGTCACCAATCAAAAACGATGTGGTGCCTTCCAGTCCGTAAAAAATTTCGTCATTTTCTTCATGCAGATGCGCGCCCGGCCCTCCGGAATGCGGTTCCAGCCACCATTCCGATACGCTGTATTTTTCCGCGGTTTCGTTTTCGTCCGCTTTAAAAATGGCCGTCATGGTCCCGCATTCATACACCCGTCCCTGGCCTGCCGTGAGGACCA